>JAITXH010000177.1 GCA_031284845.1 Puniceicoccales bacterium
CTTCCCATCTCCGCCGCGTCGGTTCCGACAAAACAGGCCACTGGGAAATTTTGGAGAGACCACCGCAACAATGAAATGATTGTCGGTGGCGGCACCTATTTTGGTGTTTCCGCACGAAGCAGCATCCCCCTCTACTCCCCCGAACCACCCCGCACACCTACCTCAACTTGGCCACATCACCCGGAATTTTCTCGTGTAAATTTTTCAGGACAAGTTGCAACAACCCCACCGGCTCCAAACCCACCGCCTCCGCCACTCGTTCCGGCACCACTCACTCCACCGGCACCCTCGCCGTGAACAACGCCAACCGTCAAAACCCCAACAACAAAAATTACGCCACCGCGAAAAAGTCTCCCGCCTCGTCCTCTCACACCACCCCCACTCAACCCACCCCGCCCGACGACACCGTCTCCCCCGCACCCCCGCCCAAATCCATCCGTCGTCTCTTCAGCGAAGGTCGCCTCCTCCGCGACCGAAAGCGCAACCGATGATCCCATCTGGAAACACAGCGACCTTTTCCGCACGTAACGCAGCAGGGAGAAAGAACGCATATTCTTCTCCTCACCCGCACAGGATTTCTACGAGATAAAGGCATTACGTTGTCGCGCAGATGATTTTTACGCGATGTCGTAATCTGTTAGCCGCCAACAAGAAACAACTCTAAAATATTTCCGAATCTCCCCGAGTTTTCTCCTTCATCTGCTTCTGTTCTTATGAAGCCCGATGAACAACATAACTCAACGGGATACCCTTCCCAACACCATCAACATCCACTCACTCACGCGGTGCAGCTATGCTTGTGGTTTTTGCCACTCCGGCTTTGCCACTGCAGGTTGTGAGAAATTGCCGCATAGACAATTCCTCGAAATCGTCCATCAATTTGCCGCATTGCCGAAACTCGATGGACAAGCACGCAAAATTACTTTTGCAGGAGGTGAACCGCTTCTCTATTGCGGAATCGTTGATGTCATCGGGTTTGCCAAAGAGCAAGGACTTGTCACCTCCCTCGTGACAAATGGACTCCATCTCACACCGGGAATACTTGCTCGCCTCACGCCGATATTGGATTGGTGCGCCATCAGTGTGGATTCTGCCGACACCGTCACAAACCGCCTTATCGGACGTTGTACCGCCAAAGGCACGGTTCTCTCCAAGGAGGACTACATCATTCGCGCACGAACATTACGCGAAGCAAAGGTTCATTTGAAAATCAACACCGTCGTCAACCGCAGAAATCTTCTTGAGGACTTTACCCCCTTCATCAACGCTGCATATCCTGAGCGTTGGAAAATTCTACAATGTTCGCAAATGGAAGGAGAGAACGACGCCGATTTCGACAGATGGGCAATCACACCCGAAGAATTTGACGATTTTCTAAATTATCACCATGAAAAGCTAGGAAAAACTGACATTGCTCTCGTTCCGGAAACGCAGAACGACATTCGTGGAACTTACGCGATCGTCGCTCCCAATGGCTGCTTCCTGGATAACTCGGATGGCACCTGCCGCTATTCCCGTCCCATCGTCGAAGTCGGTATTGAAACTGCATTTTCGGATGTCCGCTTTTCCTCTGAACGCTTTCGCCAGCGCAACGGGGATTACAATTTCACCACTGGGAAAAACCGCAGTCGGAACAATTAAGCCACTTAAACAACAAACCAATACAAACAACGATATATGAAACATCTATCACAAGACATGACCCCGCTCGGTATGCCATCCGTGCATCAAGATCATTTGCGACGTATACGCATTGCAATCGAAAGAGAAGGGAAACAGCCTCGTGATTTCCGCGGAAAACGTCTGCTTCACTGTGGACGCGATTTTTCCTCAGTCCCCATTGGGCAACGATGGCGAGGAATTTTCCGTGAGACAGGAAACCATTGGCTTTTTTATGCATGCATGAGCCACGAGAGATACAACAAATTCCTCCAACGACTAAAAAGAAAGGGAATAGCCTGTACCCGTGGGCGGTGACATTTTGCACTTGAATCGTAACCAATAACAAACAAAACGAAACAAATAACCGATACTATTATGCGAAAAGCAAGCCAATCCCGCAAAAATAACCCTGCGTCGTTTCCAACGTGCGGAGAAGTCTTCCATTTTTTCATCATTGATGCCTTGGAACTTCACAAGTGGCAGGATGCGTGGAGAGAAGATGACACAAACAGAACAAATCTAAAAAACAAAGAGATTAGCGACAAACTCAATGATTGGAAAAAAGAAAAAATCATCCCCACTCAAAAAGATTTTGAATATTTCATAGATGAATGTTTCAAAGAAATAAAAATTAAATCACTTGAGAACGAAAATGTATGGAAAAACATAACAATCGCACTCAAGGAAGGATGGAAGAAAATTCTCAACTCCCATTGTGATTTTATAAAGAAAAATACGGTTGACACCAAGACACCAGATCATCGAATTTGGCTTTCCTGTAGTAATATATTTACCGCATTAGTGTCGTTCCTTTACACAAAAAGGTTAGTTCGGCGCGTGCTACAGGAGAAAGAAATTCGGAATAGCCCCATAATTAAAATGAGCCTGCATGATTTATTATGCTTACTTTTGGAAAAAGCACATGGGAAACAGGAAAGAAGTCTTACTATGTTTTGTGTGACACATTATGCAAGTGTGACTCAAAAAAATGCTGACATTTTATTTGACGAGTTTAAGCTTCATCCAAATCCAAAGTCGTTTTTTTCTTTTCTTAAAAATCTATCTAAACGTAAATCGCTTTTTAAAGATCGTCTCGATTTTCTTGAATTTATTATCAATTTTGCCTTTGCACGAAGTCTTGAACAATTGCAAATGAAAATCAAACCATTGATCCCTAAAGATTGCCTAGATGAATTTTATAAAATGCTTCTTTTATTCTCTAACTCTCTTAATTGGATAGAGAAGGAACTTGACAAAACGGAAGGTGTAACAAAAAATTACTCTTTTGAAGATTACATTCATTACGTTCAAAATACTTTTGAAAAATATGTAGAACTTTTTCAAGCACGGAAAGATGAGCCGGATGGTGTGTGTCCAGATGAAATCAATTCCCTTAAACATGGAGAAAAATTAACAATATTAAATAAATACTTTTCGTTTATAATTCCTCAAAAACTTAATGAATATTTTAAAAATGTTCAGGAGTTGTATGATAGAACAACTCAAGTTTTAACAAAAGAGCCGAGAACATCGAAAGCGGAACAAAATCAAATTAGAGAGGATATTAAAAAAATAAAACAGCAAGAAATGGAGCTTATTTGGAATCCTTGTCTATCCGGTTTGTTATTGCTTGCAGAAGCGAGAATATCCTTATTTGAAAAAAATATTAGCATAGACTCCATTCGCAAAATTTACGACGCTGCAGTAGAAAAGAGTCTTTATCGTGCAGCAGTTTTTATAAAACCAATTCTTGAAGAATCTTTGGGATTTACTGCATTACTCTATAGTAACGGGGAGAACGGTGAGACACAAAAAGAGGTAAACACTTGGCTAAAAAAACGATTTACGCAGTGGGACTTGCTGGACATGGGACATGAATTTGATCATAGATTCTTTCCCCAACGTGTCGAGAAAGCGAAAATTAAATTCATTTCTCGACTGTCGGATGAATTACTCAAGGAAAGAGGAATCCCTGTTCATCATCATTATAGTCAAACTATTCTAAATTATGGATCAATTGAGATCGAATACGCAAAAAAATTACTTGCCAGTCCCGTCAATACACGAAGGAAAAATGAATTAATCCCAGCAGAAAAAACCCTTAGAGGAGAATCACAGCCTCCCGTGATGGAAGCGTTGGATTGTGCATTGGCCACAAAGGAAGAAAAATATCTGAACTATGCAGAAAAGCTTATTCAAGATCCGGATGTCGATTTAAATTTCATAACACAATCAGACGAAACAATTTTAACCCGAGCTTTTGAGTGTGAAGCATACGAACTCATCCTGAGAATTTTAGAACGCGCAAATCCGACTACAAAAAATCCAATTTTGCGGGAAACGTTTTTACATTCTAAGAAGATAGATGTTTCCAAATTCGACAAGGATACTTTCAGCTCCCTGAAAAAAGAATTGGATTCTTATGATAGTCAACAGACAACTGGCAAACCATTTTCTTCATTAATAAATCGAGGCGATCAGATGTTTATTGCAAATGCTGTCGGATTGGCGATTGCGCATGGACAACTTTCTATTTTGAAAAAATTAAACGATATCGTGGACGACTTGACTGCCCCAATTGTCAATGGGGTGACACCTCTTTTTTACGCTGTATTTTTAATTTCTATGATTGAAGATCCAAACGGGTACGTTGAAAAACTCTTTAATGAATCATCTACGTTGCCCGTGCATGATTGCCTGGAAGGGCTTGCTAATGATCCGAGTGCGAGAGATGAACTATCGAAAATGCCTGAAGTTTTAGGGAAATATCTTTCAGGAATTTATGCTTGTCTCGATTTTTTAATTTCCTCTGATGGTGCAAATGTTGACGTAAACATTCCAAATGATCTTTTTGAGGAAGGCGATCATACGTCTCTGACTTTCTCGGTAAAATGTAAGAGAGAAAAAATTGTTCTAAAGTTACTAAAAAACGAAAAAACAAATATAAATTATCCCGTTTCAGGGGGTTATACTGCGATCTATTTTGCAATAAAAAACAACGATATTAAGATGGTGAATATTCTCCTTGAATATGCTGCAAATTGTTCATTGTTGATAGAGAAAGAAAAATGTCATATTTACGATTTACCCATGTCTGAAGAAATTAGAAAACTCATTCCACGTCATGAAAATGTTTAATGTAAAATGACGGAAGAGAATGCCACGTCTAAAGGTGCTGACACACATGTGACACGATAAAGATCATGAAGGCTTGCATTGTCGTCCACAGAATGATACTACGAAAAAATTATTTTGATGGCATTATTCGTAAATTTCCGGCAGTTCTCCGCGTAATTTCTGGTAATGCCGACATGCCTTTTCGCTGCCCGGTTTACTATTACGAGGCGGTTTTTTAATTGAGGTCAAATCCGGCAAAACATCTGGAAATTTCATATATTGGATGTATCGCTCTGGTTCGTGTTTTTTATACATTCTAATCAGATGAATTTGTTTTTCTCTTGGTCCGATTAAGTCCTCTTCGTTCAGTGCTGCAATCCGAATCAGCTTTTGGCCTTCTTTGTTTTTGTTTCGCGCATGAATCTTTCCGTCTTTTGTGACGTAAACCAAATTTCCGTAAGCATATTGACAAGGATCGGGAACCGTTTTTGAGGATTTGGCACTATTGCAAGAAGCGCAGGAATAGACGAGGTTTTCATATTTTAAGGCCAATTCTGGGGCGAGCATTCTGGGAACAAGATGTTCCACTACCCAATTGGCACGTTTCCTACCCCATGTCTCACGCAATAAGCAATACACGCACCGAAAATCAAATTCATCCCGCAACCAATCGCGATAATCATTCCATTTTTTGTATCCATCCGGCCCATGTTTGCGGACATAGGCGTGAGTTGGATAACAAAAGGGAGAAGTTGATTTATTCATCCCATTTTCCTTCCCTTTTCAAACGGTCAATTTCCTGATCGAGTTCTTCGACCGGATAGGGAGCCAACAATTGGCGCGGCAACGAAGTTTGTTTTTGCAATCGTTCTAATTCCTCTAACTCCACTTTTGTAATACGCCCTTCATACTCCTTTTCTATCAATTCAGACCGGCGTTCATTATGGATGGGCCAGTCGGAAGTGAGATTGATTAGTTCCTGAAGAGTATTGATTTTTCTAAAGTCCTTCGGGATATATTCCGTTTGTTCAAAGAGAATACGTCCGCGAGAGTGTCTTGCGTGGACGCCCTACCCGCAAACTTAACGGTAATTCACAAATTATCCTCTCCGGTTACCGTCGAATTTTCTTTGCCTATTTTGATGAGCACTACCGCGATGTTGTCGCGTCCACCAGCAGCGTTTGCTTCGACAATCAGACGGCGACAAGTGGCAGTCGGCGTTTTGTTCAAACGGAGAATCGCTGCGATTTCATCATCCGGTAACATGCCATGCAGACCATCGCTGCAAAGGAGGATTTGAGTGCCACCGGTGACATTCTCGATAAAAACCTCCGGGGCCGCAGGTGGCTGCATTCCGGCAAAACGCTCCAGACGTGAACTGCCGGGATGGTCCCGCGCTTGCTCCTTTGTAATCTCGCCCCATCGGACCAATTTGGCCGCCCAATTATGATCTTCAGTGACTTGGCGGAGCGGAGATTCCCCGCCGCCAAAAAGGTAAGCGCGGCTGTCTCCTAGGTTCACAAAGACGGCACGCGTTCCGATGAGCCAGACGCCACAAAAAGTGGCACCGTGAGAAACATAAAATCCGTCGTGTGTGTTGGTGTAAAGCTCGTCACTCAAGTGACTCAACTGCCCGGAGAGGAGCTTGGCAGCAGCTTTCGGGGTGAGCTTTGTTTTGAGACGCGCTGTCTTCTGCTTGAGTAATTCGGGAATGGAGGTGGTGACGATCTTGGAAGCTTCTTCGCCGTGGGACAGACCGCCCATGCCATCCGAAACCGCAAAAAGGCCATCGGCGTGCTGGAATAGCACGGCATCTTGGTTGGACTTCCGCTGCCGTCCGATGTCCACGCGGAAGGCGGCGTCAAAGGTATAATTAAAATGTCGGGTCGTCATTGGATTCGTCCGTCTCGCGGATACGGTTTTTGAGTTTTTACCTTTTGTCTGCCCGGATGCCGTCAGGCTTGCCGGAAGCGCACGCGAAGGCGTGTGCTCTTCTGTCCGTCCGGCCTTTCTAGGGTTTTTTCACACTTCTCCTGAAAGGCAGGGGAGCAGGATTATTTTTTGCCGGAGGCGGCCAGTTTTTTGCGCAATGTTTTTTCGCGCGCAGCATCCCAATAGGCACAATCCAATTCAAAGAAGGTCGTGGTGTATGGGATAGTGAGGCTGCTTTTCAAAAGAAGGACGTTGAACATGCGGCTTGCCTGATCCAAGCGGGCTATCATCTCGTCGTGCAAGATGGATTGGGCTTGGTCGCCAAAGATTGCTTTCATTTTCCCGCGCAGGGTATCTATGCCCGGAACATCTTTTTCATCAAGAAATCCCAACTCTTTATCCAGATAAACCGCAGCCTTGATGTGCGGGGCCGCAGTAATTTCTTTGTGAACATGCGCGAGGATGTCCGTATAGGAATCGTCAACGTAAAGGGTCTTGATGCCCGGTTGGGTTTGCAGGGGATAAGCCATATCGGCTACGACTATCCAGTTGCGGTGCCCTAACAGGGGCAGGGCTGCGGTTAACTCGTCTTTCCAGGAATTGATTTTTGCCATGGGTGTTGTCGGCTGTGTTGTTGTCCCTCAACCACACATAACGCAAGTGTGGCCTTGGGCGATTTATTTACTCCCTTGGACAGGGGCTTCGGCGTGTTGTTGCTCAAAAGTCAACGCGTCGTCTTTAACGCCGATGACCACGGGGACATCGCCTTTGAGGAGTTGGCCACGGATGATGGCTTCGGCCAAAGGATCTTCCAGATGCCGTTCGACGGCGCGGCGCAAAGGACGTGCGCCATACTTTTCGTCATATCCTTTGTCTATGAGGAAGGAGCGCGCCGGTGCGGTGACATCCAATTTGACCTCCTGAGCCGCGAGACGTTTTTCCACCTTTGCGATTTCGAGATCCACGATGCGGCTCATGTGCGTTTTTGTGAGCGGGGCAAAGATGACGATTTCTGTCAGGCGGTTTAAAAACTCGGGTTTAAAAATGCGCTTGGTCTCATCGAGTATCTTTTCTTTGATTTTCTCAAAGTCTCGATCTGCGCTAAGGCCGACATCAAAGCCCATGGCGGAGTTGCGCTGAAGGACTTCGGCTCCGGCATTGGAGGTCATGATGATGATGGTGTTGCGGAAGTCCACAGTGCGTCCGAGGGCGTCGGTGAGGCGTCCGTCTTCAAGGACTTGAAGGAGGAGTTGGACGACGTCGGGGTGCGCTTTTTCAATTTCGTCAAAGAGGACGACGGCGTAAGGCTTGCGGCGGACGGCTTCGGTGAGTTGCCCGCCTTCGTCGTAACCGACGTAGCCGGGAGGGGAGCCGACGAGGCGCGAGACGGTGAATTTATCCATGTATTCGCTCATGTCTATCTGGATAATGGCGTCTTGTTCGCCGAACATTTTTTCGGCGAGGGTTTTTGCGAGCATCGTCTTGCCGACACCTGTGGGGCCGAGGAAGAGGAATGAGCCGATGGGCCGGCGCGGATCTTTCAGGTCGGCGCGGGAACGGCGGAGTGCACGGGCGATGACTTCGCAGGCGTGATTTTGGCCGATGACGGTGTTTTGGAGATCGTTTTCGAGTTCGAGAAGTTTTTGGGTCTCTTTTTTCTCCATGCGGGCGAGGGGAATGCCTGTCATGCTGGAGACGACTTTGAACATCTCGTCGGCGCTTACACCGATGCGGGTCTCGCTACGGGTCTTTTTCCAGTGGGCGAGTGTGTTGTCGCGTTTTTCGCGAAGTTGGCGCTCCTGATCGCGGTATTTAGCGGCTTCTTCAAAGGTCTGCTGTGCGATGGCTTTTTCTTTTTTCGCGCAGATGGCATCTATCTCTTGCTGCATCGCTTCGATCTCGGGCGGACGCTGGAGGACTTGGATGCGGGCGCGGGCACCGGCTTCGTCGAGGATGTCTATGGCCTTATCGGGGAGGTGGCGTGCGGTGATGTAGCGGTCGGAGAGCTTGACGGCGGCTTCGAGAGCTTCGTCGGTATAAGTGCATTTGTGGTGGTCTTCGTATTTGGACCGGATGCCTTTGAGAATGAGAATGGTGTCTTCGATGGAGGGGTCGTTGACAACGACGGACTGGAAGCGGCGCTCAAGGGCGGTGTCTTTCTCGATGTATTTGCGGAACTCGGTGAGAGTGGTAGCACCGATGCACTGAAGCTCGCCGCGGGAGAGAGCGGGCTTGAAGATGTTGGAGGCGTCCATGGCTCCTTCGGCTGCGCCGGCGCCGACGATGGTGTGCATCTCGTCTATGAAGAGGATGACATTTTTGGAACGGCGGATTTCATCCATGACGTATTTGATGCGTTCTTCAAACTGGCCACGATACTTCGTGCCGGCGACCATGAGGGCGAGATCGAGGATGACGACGCGTTTCTCGAGGAGGATTTCCGGGACGATGCCGTTGACGATTTCCTGGGCGAGGCCTTCGACAATAGCGGTTTTGCCGACGCCGGCTTCGCCGATGAGGACGGGGTTGTTTTTGGTGCGCCGGGCGAGGATTTGGATGACGCGGCGGATTTCATCTTTGCGGCCTACGACGGGGTCGAGTTCGCCATTGCGGGCGAGTTCGGTAAGATCGCGTCCAAAGGCTTTGAGAGCGGAATTTTTTTCGCTTTTGGCAGCGTTGCGCGAGTCTTCGCTCGGGGTGCTGCCGGCGGAGACTTGTTGGGGATCGCCGGGGGTGTAGTTGGGGTCGAGTTCGGAGAGGATCTCGTTGCGGCATTTATCAATGTCCACGTTGAGACTTTTGAGGACGCGGGCGGCGACGCCCTCCCCTTCGCGCAGGAGGCCGAGGAGGATGTGCTCGGTGCCGATATAGGAATGGTTGAGCGAACGGGCCTCTTTGGCGGCGAGGGCAAAAACCTTTTTGACGCGAGGGGTGTAGGGGACGGTGGGCTGGTCTTTGGGGTCGGCGGTGCCGTTGCCGACCTGACGCTCGATGGTGCTGCGGACGGCTTCAAGATCGAGGCCCATTTTCACGAGGACGTTCACGGCGACGCCTTGGCCGAGTTGTATCAAGCCGAGAAGAATGTGCTCAGTGCCGATGTAGTTGTGGCGAAAATGGTCGGCGGCACTGCGGGCGAGTGCGAGGATTTGTTGGGCGCGAGGCGTGAGATTGTTCATTTGATCCATGGCGTTAACGTTTCTATTGGTTTGCTGAGTTTTAGATAAAAATGCTTCGGGAAGGACTGTCTTTACGGTAATTGAGATTTTTTATCAATACGGAATGCAGGGAGCGTGCCATCCCTAGAATAAGCGCCGATGGAATGTGCTTTTGTGATTTTTTGTTGTAAGTTTTTCATTCCAAAAAAATTAAGAATGTCCAAGCGCTTTTTCCTTTGAGAGGAACCGGAGGGCGAGGTGCGCCGTTAAGTCGCGGCGGGAGCAGGAGAAAGCCATAATGTCCCAAGCCAGAGACCTTGAAAACCTGTTGTAATCTCAGGGAAGGCGGCATGAATCCGCGCAAAACGCCTGTTTTCTCTGTTCTTGCGCCCGGAAGACAAAGGGGCACGTTCGCAGGGAACATGGATCTTTTCAGTCTCCGTCAGGAATACGCCAAGGCCGGGCTTAGCCGCGCAGATCTCGCGCCGACGCCATTGGCGCAATTTGAGCTGTGGTTCAAACAGGCATGCGAAATGCAGTTGCTTGAGCCGAATGCGATGAGTGTCGCCACAGTGTCGGCGGATGGCGTGCCGTCGTGCCGGACGGTGTTGTTAAAGGCGTTTGATGAACGGGGCTTTGTTTTTTTCACAAATTACACGAGCGCCAAAGCGCGGGACATTGCGGCAAACGGACGGGCGGCTTTGCTTTTCCCGTGGCTTGCGTTGGAGCGGCAGGTGCAGATCTCAGGCACTGTGGAGAAAATCGGCGCACAGGAATCCCTGGCCTATTTCATGTCGCGCCCCTATGGGAGCCAGCTCGGGGCGTGGGTGTCGCACCAAAGCCAGATTATTTCTTCACGGCAGTTGTTGTTAAAGAAACTCGATGAGATGAAGCGCAAGTTTACCGAGGGGAAAGTGCCGTTGCCGGATTTTTGGGGCGGCTTCCGGGTGGTGCCGCAGGCGGTTGAGTTTTGGCAGGGGCGGACGGGGCGCCTGCATGACCGTTTCCAATACACGCGAGAGGCGGGCGGCGGATGGCGGATTGACCGGCTGGCACCGTAAGCCGCGTATAGCCCGCGAATCAACCCAGCTCGTAGCTGAGTTGCAGCAGTCCCTGAAAAAGACCGTTGCACAAGACAGGTGCCCGCACGTCCCCCTGGGGAAGCTGTGCGCACAAGCCGTGCAAATTGGCCGGAGCATCGCCAAGATGCCAGTGATACCAATACCGGGCGCAGGCATCCGGAGCCACCCCTTGCGCGGCCAACAAAGGCAGCAGAGCATCCACGACCAAGGTGTGAAAACGCGTGCCGCCGATAGCGCCATTCAGGAGCTCGTCTTGAAGGCGGCTGGCAATGCCGGAAAAATGCACCGCCTTCCGGAATCGCGCAGTCTCGACCCCCGGCGCAGCGACCCCGGCGTCAACTTGCAGGCCAGCGCCCCATTCGATGAGGCGTGCAGCCCAATCCGGGCGGGCATCGAGCAGGCTCAAATACTGCTGCAAACGGCGGAGCGGGTGGTTGGCCGGACGCAATCCCGCGAGGTGCCACCGTTCACGATGTTCTTCAAACAAAGCCGCCGCATCCATGGTGCGCATAGCCCCCGGAGGATGGCTCTGGGCGAGCGCGGACATCGGGGCGCGGTTGCGCTTCAGGCCGAGCGTTTCCAGAGCGAGCTGGTGGCAGGCGTTTTCCCAACCGTGGGCCTCAAGCCGCTGGAGGGCAAAGCGGACTTTTTGCCGCCAGCGCCCGGCGGCTTTAGCGCGCAGCAGCGGGAGGCGTTGTTCCTCGGGATGCGCGAGGAGAGCAGTGCAGAGGCCGGATTTATCCCGGGACTCCAGCGCAAGCAGGGCTTCGCGTTCGGCGTAATCCTCGAGGTCTTCGTTCAAGTGGGCCAGTAGCACGAACATCTCCGGCGTGCGCCCGGATCGAGTGGATGGCGGAGCGCCATTGCGCGGCGGAAATAGCAGGACATGCAGCACGACGTTGTCAAAGGCCGGATCGTCATTGTGCCCGTGTGCCTGCCAATCTGTAGAATAAAAATGAACTTCGACATCCCCCTGCACAAGGCGCCCGTCAATCTCCAGCGAAGCACCGATGAAGTCCGGCCCCTCTTGCTTGTTCCAGCGTCCGGGTTTGACGCAGCGCAGCGCCTTGCCGGAGAGCGTGCGCATGTCTTCTTGATGAAAATCGCCGCGCCACCAAATTTTTTGCAGGACGTGTTCGGGGATGCAAACCGGGCCGTAAAGCCCGGAGATTTCGGCAAGAAGAAGCGGCTTCATGGCCTGTAGGGAAAGAACGGAGCCTGTGGAAGGGCAACCAAAATTAAACACAGTCAACCCGGAGGAGAGAACGAAAAAGACCCTTGGAAATGGTGCTTACCAAATAGGAGTATTGGATGACTGTGATTTTTTTCATCCACGAATTTCACGAATTGGATTAAGTTTTCTTTGCCTGCGGATTATGCAGATGGCGCAGATATTTCTTGAATTTATCCACAGAACATACTGATGATGAGGAAGTAAGATTGAAATTATTTTCGTATTTCAAAATAAAAAATTCGTGAAATTCATGGATAAAAACCGAAAAGCGCAGACCTGCCGATTAAGCCAGTTAAGGCACCGGCCCTTGCGCCCCCGACACCCGATATGCCTTTTTGCTGTCGCGCCCACGGGCGGAACTTGTTCTCCTGCCAGCCCATGACTGAACTCATCCTCGCTCTTGATGTTGATACGAAGGAGGCCGCACTGTCTCTTGTCCGCCCGCTTCAGGGACGGTTGCGCTGGGTCAAACTCGGCTTGCAATTGTTCACCCGCCATGGCCCGGATATCGTGGACGACTTTGCCGCACTGGGTTTCAAGGTTTTCCTCGACCTGAAGTTGCACGACATCCCGAACACCGTCGCCTCGGCAATCCAAAGCCTGCGCGGGCGCCCGTGCTCGCTGCTGACACTCCACACGCTGGGTGGGCCGGAAATGATGCGCCGCGCCGCCGCTGCCGCCCGCGAAGCACTCCCCGGGGCCACAGTGCTCGGCGTCACCGTGCTCACATCCATGGATGACGCACAACTGGCGGCTGTGGGCGTGGCCCGCGCCCCCGGAGAGCAAGTGCGCCTGCTGGCAAAACTGGCTGTGGCTTCCGGCTTGAACGGGCTTGTGTGTTCGCCACTGGAACTGCCCGTGCTTCGCGCCGACCTCGGGCCGGGGCCGCTACTCGTCACGCCGGGCATACGCGCCAGTGGTGCAGCGGCGGACGACCAGAGCCGCACGCTCACGCCTGCGCAAGCGGCGGCACAAGGGGCGACACATATCGTGGTGGGACGACCCATCTTGAAAGCTGCCGATCCGGTGGCCGCCACTCTGGCTATACAACAGGAAATCGGCGAAGCATAGCCCTGCTCTGCCCTGCCCCATGTTTCACAAAAATCCGGCCTTACCAAAATTTTGGCCGCCTGCCGTTCGCAAACTTGAAAGGGATATCAAATAACCAGCGCTTCCCTTTAGGCAAAGAAGGCAGATCACAGAAAAATAACTCATTCCCGTTCTCAAAAGTTTCATAGAGCGGCGTGAAAAACAGAATTCCAAAATGTTCTTTTCCCAGTTTTTTAACTATTTCCTCTGAAAATTTTTCAAAATAAAAAAATTTAAGATCTAAAATTGGAGAACTTTGTTTCCGCTTACTGGCAACTCCATAAATATACATCTTTTTTAAACTCATTTCCATATTTTTCCACTCTTGTTTCTCCCTCCATACCAGCGCTCCTTTATATGCTTTTTCAAACTCAATGATTTCCGGAATATGTAAACTTAGAGAGCATATCTCATGCATTGTCGTTCTCGGCAACGAAACTGAAAACAACAAACTTCCATTGCCAATAACAGAGGGAAGTTTTTCAAGAAAAACTACTTTGATAAATTGTTCATTTCCGTTCTTATTAAATAAAAATTGATTTTGAGAATACTGTTTTGTTATTTCTTTTTTTTCCAGAGAAGATGGATGTTCAATAAAATAATAATTAACAACATAAGGAATTGCACTCTTTCCTGATGTTCTTCTGAAAAGAATACCAATGATGTAGGGAATTGTCGTTTCGTCAGACATGGCTCCTCATGAGAATTCGTTCAGTTTTGGCACACATGGTGTGCATTGAGAAAAAAGGACTCAAGAAGATAGTTTTGTGCCAGAGTTCAAGCGCGAAATGCCCCCAGCTCTAATAGCCCGTGCAATCTGCGGATAAAATGGAAATTTTGATGTTGCTCAGCCTTTGAACTGACGGTTGCGCTGGATGATGAGCGAGAGAAAAACAGGTGCTCCAAAAAGGCCGGTCAAAATGCCAAGTGGCAATTCAGCCGGAGCCACGACCGTCCGCGCAGCCATGTCCGCCGTGAGCAGCAACGCTGCGCCGACCAGAGCCGAGGCAGGCATCAAAAAGCGGTGATCCGCACCCAGCGCCGCACGCACAATATGGGGAGCCACGAGCGGGATGAAACCGATAATACCGCAGAGAGCCACTGTCGCCCCGACGAGAGAAGCGGCCATCGCTACAAGACCGCGCTTCACGCGGCGCACATCTATGCCCAAGTGCTCGGCATCTTCCTCCCCGAGAGCGAGCGCGTTCAAAGCGCGGGCATGGCGTGGCAGCAACACCATGGGCACAATGACAAACAGCGTCGCCGCAAAAATCAAATCCCAGGTGGCACGGCTGAGCGAACCCAGAGTCCAGAAAGTCACCGTCTGCAACTCCTCCGCCGTGGCGATAAACGCCGATACCAAACCGATGAAAGCACCGCCGATGGCGTTGATGGCAATGCCGACCAAAAGCATCGAGATCAAATCCACCTGCCCGCGCCGGAGCGAAAGGCGGTAAATCAAAACCGTCATGCAAACGGCACCGAACATCGCCGCCAATGGCACGAGATAAAGATTGAAGCGCGATAAAAACTCCGGCGGCAGAAAACGTGCGCCGAGCACAATCATCGCGATGGCGCCAATGGCGCCGCCGCCCGATACGCCGATGATGCCCGGATCGGCAAGCGGATTGCGGAATACGCCCTGCATGGCAGCTCCCGCCATCGCCAGCCCGCCGCCCACGACGACCGCAAGCAGCGTGCGCGTAAGGCGGATGTTCCAGACGACGATCTTCTCCGCGTTGGTCACACTGTCACCAGCGCTGGCGAGATGGAGCTTTTCCAGGACGATGAGCGTGACTTTTTTCAAGGACAAGTCCATCGGCCCAATGGTAAGCGAGACGAGCGCGACCAGCACAATGGCGGCTGCAAGCGCGTAGAGGAGAATGAAGCGGGAACGTCGGGACATGAAAAAGGCAACCGTGTATCGTTAATCTGAGTATCTCAGCAGACAGGCGGGCCGTGTATCATTTCGGGAAAAAGATTTCCGCCAGCTTTATGGATGTCTCCCCGGCGCGCGGGCCGATGATGAGAAACTCGCCCATGTCTATCGGCACCACGCGGGTCTTGGCCAGCGTGTCGAGGCTCTTGAATCCGTAGCGCTTCAAGTAAGTCTTGGGATCGGCGGGGGCCGACACATCCCCCTGAGTGCTGTGTGAAGCCACGAGGATAACATCGGGCGCAGCCTTCAAAATCGCCTCTTCGGAGACGGGTTTGTAACCGCGGAATTCACCGAACAGATTGCGCCCGCCGGCGAGTGCTATGATGCCGTCCGCCTGCGTCTCTCCCCCGGCGGCAGACGCTGCGCCGCCCATCCCCATCAAAAAGACGACACCGGGCGCGGGCCTTCCGCTTGCCAGTTTTTTCACCTCGGCGAACTGGGCGCGGATTTTTACAGCCAGCGCCTCCGCCTCCTTTTCGCGGGCGAGTTCGCGCCCCAGTTTTTCAATCGCCGCGAAGAGCGTTTTTTCGGATTTCGGGTTTTCGACGATGATGAGCGGAATGCCGCTCGCTTGCAGTTGCTTCACCGCCGCCGCCGGGCCAAGGCCGGAGCCGGAGATGATTTTCGTCGGATTCACGCTCAAGACACCCTCGGAGGAAATGGCGCGATAGACGCCGACTGATGGCAGTTTTTGGGCTTGTGGCGGGTAGAGACTTGTCTTGTCGGAAGCGACAATAGAGCCTTCCGCTCCGAGGGCAAAGGCGATCTCAGTAATCGGGCCGCCCATCACGACGAGGCGTTCAGCGGCGCTCTGTGCGTTGGCAGCCAGAGGTGCCAACGAGAGAAGAAACAGTGTCAAAAAAAACTTTTTCATCGGCGGAGCTCTTAGATTTTTGACTTAAGTGTCTCTATGGCGGAAGGGCCTTCGGCGGCGATGCGTATCCACAAGATGGATGCGCCTGTGCTATTTTTGAAGGCCACTTTCAACTCTCTGGATGCCGCATCGGTGATGTCCCCTGAAGAGGCCGCGCCGAGAAAGGCGGAAGCGCTTTTCACGGCGTCCACGCTGAGGTGCATGTGCAGGGTATCGTCGAGGATGTTGAACCAGGGGCCGGACGGGGCGGTCTTTTGGATGGTGGCGGTAACGCTGAAAAAGCTGTTCGCGTTGGCAAGGCTGAGCGTGATCGGTTCGCCGGATTTTGCGGCGGCTTCGAGCAGCGTCTTGTAGCTTTCCGGCGGCAGGTTGATGAGCGTGGCTACGGATTTATGCGCCCCGCAATGCCCGGATGTGCCCTCGTGCGCATGCGCACCGCAATGGGTAGGCGGCAAGGCGGGGGCAGGCACGGGGATGGTAGCAAGCGCGGGGCTTTGGTCTGCGGAGAGCCAGGGTTTGATCCATTCGTCAAAGGCGGGGATTTTGGCGTCGTCGCGGAAGTAGAGTTTGAAGACGGCGTTGCCGGAGGCATCAAAAAACTGGATGCCGCGGCGGACCCATTTTTCGGCATGGACGACGAATACGTGGGCGAGGCTGGCCTTGCCGAAGGCGAGGCGGACGCCATCGCCGGTGGCGATGAAGTAGTGGTCTTTTTCCTCAAAGTGGAGCACGCTGTCTTTCTCGAGCACGGCCCCGTCGTTGCGCGCAAGGACGAGTGTTTCGCCGAATTGTGCAAGGCCGTTGAAAAAAGCGGCATAATCGGGAATGTGCAGGCGGAAGGAAGTGTCGCCATTACCCAATGCGATAAGGCGGGCTTCCGGGACGCCGAGCTGCCGCGCCGCGTCGCGGGCGTAGAGGTGCGGTGTGCGTGTTTTCAGCTCCTGCCAGGCTTGGCGAAGCTCTTCTGAAGAAACGGCAGCGCCGTTGTCATTATTTGTTTTCATGGTGTATCAGTTAGTTGGTCAGAGAAAAAAATCAGGCGACGGGCTTGATCCCGCGGAGAACGGAGGCGGTGTAGTCCAGAATGTCGCGATGGAGGGCGATCCCGCGCCCGCCGATGCGCCCGCCGGCACCCGCGCCAAAGGGCACTAGATCCACGGGAGATCCTCCTCGTGCGAGGCGGTTGTAAAGGGAGCGCTCGCGTGTGTCGCGCCGCCAGTGGCGCGGATGGAACTGGTCGAAGCCGTAGTGTTGCAACGCGCCCGTGGCCGCGGTGAGCATCTGGGCGCGGATATCAGGAGCGGCAGCCTGCGGGAGACGGCCTGCGGCAATGGCGGTGGAAATGGGGCTGCCGGGAAACTCGCGCAGCTCGTAGAGATCGAGGCCGTGGATCTGAGTCTCTTCGGCGACGAAGCGGATGTCTTCTGCGAGCATCTCCGGAGTCTGCTCCGGGAAGCCGTAAATGAGGTCTATGATGACAACCGCACCGCTCGCGCACAGGGCGGCAAGGGTGTCGCGGATTTCATCGCGTGCGGCAAGGCGCCCCATGCGGCGGCGCAGCTTGGTGTCGGTGGTCTGGACTCCGATGGAAAAACGGTTGGCTCCAGCGGCTACCCACTCACGGGCTTTATCAGCGGTAAAGCCGCGGATGCGCCCTTCGACAGTGATTTCTGTTTCGGGTGTAATTGGAAATTGGATGCACAATTGCCTCAATATGCGCGAGAGGTCGTCGCGGTCGAGATCGCTGGGGGTGCCGCCGCCGAAGAAGACGGCGCTGATTTCGCGTTTGCCGAAATGCGGGGCGAGGATGCCTGCGGTGCCGTCAATCTCCCGGGAGAGCAAATCGGCATAGCTGGCACTGAATCCGGGTTGCGTGGGGTTGACGTAGAAGGGGCAGAAGATGCACCTGTGCGAGCAATAGGGAGTGTGGAGGTAGAGGGCGAGCGGAGCGTCCGGATTCTGCGCGATGGCCTCGGGTGCCCATTCGGGAAACGGGACTGCGGGAGTCGGAAGCGGCGGCGTGGTGCCCGGATGGCCGGACTGCATACCGCCTGAACGGGAAGGTGGCATGCCACCGGGATGGCCGGACGGCATACCGCCAGGGTGACCAGGTGGCATACCTCCGGGATGGCCAGACGGCATACCGCCAGAGGGATGCGGGCGCATAGGCGGATGCCCTGCGGGCATGGAGGCAGATGCGGCCACGGGGTGCGATGGCTGCGAGGATGGCGGGGCTTGAGGGACAGGGGAATGGCGGGGCGTTCGGGCGCCCCGCCTTCCTCCATGTTCCGTTGCTTGTTCTGGATTCATTTTCCCGGGATTAAAATCAGGTGTTGGTCTCATACTTCATGCAATTCTTCCACTTTTGCCTGAAAAACGAGGCCGTGAGCCGCTTGCAATTTTCGCTCTGCTGTCCACAAAACACACAGCGAAAGGCTGCAAACGACTTCCTGTTTAAAATCCCGGGGAAAATTCTTTCCGCTTTTCATGGAATAGACGGGTCAAAATTTTGCTGTGACCGAGACGAAGCCGTTGATGCCCGGCTGGGTGTAACGCCCTACGCCCATGCCGCCGCCGGAGGCGCGTGCAGAGGCCCATGTGACGTATTCCCGGTCTGTGAGGTTGTTCAACCCGGCGTTGATCGTCCAATGTTCGTTGAAGCGGTAAAATGCGGAGATATCCAACAGGAAGTAGCTGCCGACGGGTGCGGTGCTGTCTCCGGTGGCTTCGGGGCCGATGTCGCGGGCGGCTTTCTTCGCCACAAAGGTAGCCGTCAGCCGCACGCCCCATTTGTCGCTCGGGGAGGTGTAGCCGATGTAGGTGATGAATTTCCAGGGGTCCACGGAAGCCAATGGCACATGGGAGTCCTGACGGCCCTTTGTCCACGCGAAGGCGAGGCCGGTCTGGAAGCCGTCAATGCCTCCGGTGATGTATTTATCAACTCTCCAATCCCAGCGTGCTTCAGCTCCGTAGATAGTCACGTCATCGAGATTGCGTGCAGTGCGCATGATGTAGCCGTCGGCATCCACTTTGCCTGTGTCATACATAGTCTCGATGAAGTTGTCGTAGGTATTGTAGAAGCCGGCGAGGTGGAAGGCGTGATGCGAGGTGTTGCCCTGGATGCCGATCTCGAAGTTGCGTGAAGTCTCGTCTTTGAGATCGGGATTGGGCACGGTGCGGAATTGGCCCCCGGTCATGCCGCCGCCGGAGTGCGTGAAGCAGCCGTTCAATTCATCGGCGGAGGGATTGCGCGTGCCGACATTGAAGAGACCGTAAACGTTGATGTCCGCCGTGATGTTGTAGAGGGTGCTGATGCCGGGCGAGACGGACCAGTTCTCGAACTTGGCGGCTCGGGCTCCGGCGAACTCGACATAGTAGGCGGTGTTGCTCGGGCTTACATCATAGTAGTCCACACGGATACTGGGAGTGACGACGAAGGCTTTGTCCTTGCCGATGGAAATTTTATCCGAGGCAAACATGCCGAAGCGGAAAACCTCGGAGGGTGCCATGGCGGTGGGGTCGTTTTGGCGGACGTTGTCTTCTATGCGGGTGAACTTTGAGGCGATGTCGGAATAGGAGGTCTCAAAGCCGTATTGGATGGTCTGCGCTATCCATGAGGACTCAAGGTTCTTGCGGGCAGTGGCGTTGAAACCGCCGATCTCAGTATCGTAGTCGAGGATGTTGGTGCGGTTGCGGTAAGTGACGGTGGTGCCGCGGGTGATGCGCGTAGTCTGGGGATTGACGGTGCGCGAGGTGGAGTCCTGCCAGTAGCCGAGGAGGTGCAAGGTGTCGAAGACGACAGCGCCGCCAGCGGGTGAAATCTCGGCACCGATGGAAGCGCGCAGGCGGTCGCGGATGGTGTCCTGGCGCGGAGTGAGGTATTCGTATTTCATGGTCGGCCCCATGCTCATTTCGCCAGCGGCGTTGGTAGCCAGCACGTCTTCAGCCAGACGATAATAGTCAACGGTGCCTTCAAGCCTCACGGACTCGAACTTGCGGACAATTTTGCCGATGACGGCATGGCTGGTAAAGTCAACGGGGCTGTATTTACGCGCACCTTTGTTTCTAAGCTCGCTGCCGTCGCGGAAGCTGTAAACGGCGCTGGTGGCCCAATCACCGTTACCGATGGCGGCCTGGACGACGTTGTTGATGCTCTCGTTGGCCGAAGCATAAGAGACGGTGTTGGAGAGGACATTGCCGGAAAGCGAATTGCCGAGGAGTTGTTCCGGGCCGATGGAGCTTGCGGAGATGGCGCCGCTGAGTGCGCCGGAACCGTAAACGCTGGAAGCGGCGGATTTGAAAATCTCGATCTGCGAGTAAGTGGCCGGGTCGAAGAAGATGCGCCCGGGCGAGGCAAAGCCGCTGCCGGTGCCAGCGGTAAAGTCGTCGGGCTGGCGGATGCCGTCGGTGACGATGGCAACGCGGTTATCCTCAAGACCGCGGACGTTGATGCTCTTTTCACCACCGGTGGTGTAAGGAATGGCTCCGGTGCTGGCACCGCCGGAGAAGGGAACGACCACGCCGGGGACGTATTTGAAGGTGTCGCCCAGGGTGACTGCACCAGCGGCGCGGGCCTCATCGAGCGTCACCGCTTCGGTGGAGCCGGCGATTTTATAGGGCGACTCGGCAATGCGTGTGGCGACGACAACCACAGTCAAATCGGCCTTTTTCTCCTCTGCCGGAGTGGAGGCCTTTGGCGGAGCCGGTGGCTTTGTCTCCGGGGCGGCTGTTTTTTCGGCACTTTCCTGGGCAATAGCCATCGTGGCTGCGGCGAAGGAGAGTGTGAGTGCGGCTGCGGAAAGCAGCAATTTGCTTTTGAGTGTTAGCATGGTGTTTGGGAAAATTCGGTTTGCACAAAGGGGCATGCGCCCGGTGTTTCGCAGAAAATACGGGCACGCACGCCATACACGGAGCTGATGCGTTCGCAGGTGAGTGTCTCGCGTGTCGGGCCGGAGGCAGCGACCTTGCCGGCGTCCAGCAGCACGGTCGTATCGGCATAGCGCATGGCGAGGTTGAGATCGTGCAACACGGCCAGGGCGCCGAATCCGAGTTCACGCGTGAAGCGACGGACAAGCGTCAGGACGGCGTGCTGGTGGCGCAGATCGAGTGCCGAGGTCGGCTCGTCGAGCAGGAGCCAGCGTGGTGGATGCCCGGCGGGCACAGCGGGCGAGGTGGCATTTTCCGCCAATTGGGCCAAGACCCGTGCGAGGTGGACGCGTTGCTTCTCGCCACCGGAAAGCGTGAGGAAACGCCGTTTGCTGAAATCGCTCATCCCCACGGCCTCGAGTGCCCATGCGCAGACGCTCAAGTCCCGCGAGCTTTCCCAGCCGTTCAGGTGCGGGGTGCGCCCGAGAAGCACAACTTCCTCAACGCTGAAATCCGCACCCAGCGAGGCGTCTTGAGTGAGGAAGGCGCGTTGGCGGGCCAGTGCGTCGGGCTTATGTTTTTTTAATGCTAGCCCGTTTAACGTCACCTCGCCGGAGTCGGCGGAGATGGCACCGCTGATTGTTTTGAGCAAAGTGGACTTCCCTGCACCGTTAGGCCCAAGAATGACGCTCAATTCTCCCGAGGCAAACTGCGCAGAAATGCCAGCGAGAACGGCCTTCCCGGCTCTTTTCAAAGAGACGTTCAAGACGGTGATTGAGTTATTGAGAACCATTTTCAATTGCACCGCGTAAATGAAACCGGGTCTCAATTGCAATAACTTTTTTACAGAATTATTCCCTGCGAGATATAACTTATTGTCCGTTAATTAGATATTTTTATGCACTTGGCGCGCAGCGGCTCTGAAGGCCAAAGGCCCGATAACATACCAGCCTATGGCGGAGCCATAGGTTTGCGAATTTCCCGAAACCGCAGGGCTGAAGGCCCGACGGCAATGTCGTCGGGCCTTTGGCCCTGAGCTACCACCAGCATCGTGGAACACGAATACTTTCATACGTGAAAAATCTCATCGTAAATGGTGTGATACACGCGAGACGCGTGTGCTCCTCACTCCCTAAAAAATGGACTCTCCCGGATATTACTTCGGTAAAATATCCCGGAGGAGTTTTCCTTTGTGGTTCACGGCATCGGAAAAATTTTCGCGGATTTCCTTATACAACGCCTCCGCTTCCTGAGCCTTGCCGTTCTTCCTGTAATAATCGGCCAGATAGAACCGGGCATACGCGCCGACTTGCACACCGCTGCCGTAGTAGCAATCTGCGTGCTCCTTGATCGCTGTTTTCAAGTAGGCTTCTCTTTCCTTCCCCGATGAAATCTGCCCGAGGTATTGGACGGCACATCCGGCACGATTGGATTTGGGGTATTTTTTGACGAGCTGTTTAAGGTTTTCGCGGGCCTCCGGTGTCTTCAACTGCCGGTTCGCGGCCTGATAAAGGCGCTCGATTTCCTGCCTTTGCTCGGCGGAAAAAATCTTTGCATCTTCCTTGAAACGTGCGGTTGCGCGTTCACGGGGCGTTGATTTTTGGGGGGCATCCTGAGTAAGCTTGGGCGCAGCAGGGCTGTCGGCAAAGCTGCTGCCGGGGACGATGAGGGTGACGGAAAGCGTCAAGAGAACGAGTTGTGCTTTCATGAGTGTTGGGGAGGGGTAAACGAGAAAAGAGAAATGCGCTCTCCGGCGCTTTCCCGGATCATGCCGGGGTGCTGTCGGACGAGGCGAGGGCCGGAATGGAATGCGCGGAAAGTCCATGCTCTGCTGCGGCTGCGGCGGCTTCCTCTTTTGCATCTTTTTCGCGGCGCACAAAGCGGGAAAACCACAGATACACGACTGGCGTGGTGAAGAGTGTGAGCAACTGGCTCAACGCGAGGCCGCCTACAATGGCATAGCCAAGCGGTTGCCGAAGCTCGGAGCCATCGCCATGCCCAAGCGCCAACGGGACGCCGCCGATCATGGCGGCAAGCGTGGTCATCAATATTGGCCGGAAACGCTTCAACCCGGCTTCGTAAATGGCGGCTTCGGGCGTCATGTTTCGGTGTCGCTCGGCATCTATTGCAAAGTCTATCATCATAATGGCGTTTTTCTTCACAATGCCGATGAGGAGGAGGATGCCGATGATGGCAATGACGCCGATGTCTTGCCCGGTGGCCCAGAGGGTGAGCAGTGCGCCAAGGCCGGCGGAGGGGAGTGTGGAAAGGATGGTAAGAGGATGGATGAAGCTCTCGTAGAGCATGCCGAGGATGATGTAGATGGTGACGATGGCAGCGGCGATAAGGTAGGGCTGGGAGGAAAGCGAGGTCTGGAACTCCTGAGCGGTGCCGGAGAACTTGCAATTAATGGTGCCGGGCATGCCCATGCCGGCTTGCTCGCGTGTGATGGCGTCAACCGCATCACCGAGGGCGACACCAGGGGCGAGGTTGAAGGAGATGGTGACGGAGGGAGCTTGGGCGAGGTGGTTTATCGAAAGGGGCTTGGTCTTCGCGGTGTCGAAGTTGACAAGCGAGGAGAGGGGGACTTGGCCGCCGGAGAGAGGGGCGCGCAAATAGATTTTATCAAAGGTGCCGCTGGAGAGCTGGAGGGCGGGCGGCACTTCGAGGATGACTTTGTATTGGTTGACCTGTGTGTAAAACTGGGCAACTTGGCGCTGGCCGAAGGCGTTGTAAAGGGCGGCGTCTATATCTTGAGTGGAAATGCCGAAGCGGGAAGCGGCGCGGCGGTCTATCTCGACGCTAAGCGCGGGGGAGGCAGCTTCCTGATCGCTGGCGACGTCTTGAACGACTGCGGTGAGACCTTTGAGGCGATCCACGAGCCTGGTGGACCAGAGGGTGAGTTCATCAATATCGGTGGAACGGAGGGTGTATTGAAATTCGGTCTTGGACATGATGCCGCCGACGTTGATGTCCTGTTGTATCTTCGTGGAAATGGTGATGCCGGGGAAGTTGGAGGCGTTCTTTTTAATGCGGTCGGCGATAGTCCAGATGCTGTCGGTGCGGCTGGCGCGGTCTTTGGTGGCAACGAAGAAGCGGGCGCTGTTTTTGACGGCGTTGAGGCCACCGCCGATGCGCACCTGAAAGGCGTGGACGCCGGGGTCCGCCTTGATGATAGCACCGACCTTGGGGACGATCTCGGCCATGGCCTCGAAGGAAATATCAGAGGGGGCGTCCACGATGACGTTGAAGAAGCCGACATCCTGCTGGGGAAAGAAGCCTTTGGGCATCTTGATAAAGGTGAAAACGGTGAGGCCCATCGTGAGGAAAAGTGAGGCGAGGGTAAGGCGGCGGTGGCGCAAGACGACGCGTAGGCCGGCGGCGTAAATGCGCTCGAGGCCTTTGAAAAAGCCTTCGAGAAAACCGTCAAAAAAACCGCGCACGGTGCCTCGTTTGGGCGCGAGGTGGTGGCGCAGAAAGCGCGAGCACATCATGGGAACGAAGGTGAGGGAGACGAAGCCGGAGATGAGGACGGTGACGGTGACGGTGACGGCAAACTCGTGGAGGAGGCGCCCGACGATGCCACCCATGAGGAGGACGGGGATGAAGACGGCGACGAGGGAAACGCTGATGGAGAGGATGGTGAAACCGATCTCACCCGCGCCTTTGAGGGCGGCGTCCAGAGGCTTCATCCCGTCTTCAATATGCCGGTAGATATTTTCGAGCATGACGATGGCGTCATCTATGACGAAGCCGACGGAGATGGTGAGCGCCATGAGGGAAATGTTATTGAGGCTGAACTTGAGCAGATACATCGCGGCGAAGGTGGCGACGATGGAGATGGGGACGACGGCGCTGGAAATGAGGGTGGCGCGGATGTTGCGCAGGAAGATGAAGACGACGCAGGTGACGAGGACCATGGTGAGCACGAGGTGAGTCTTAACCTCACCGACTGAGGTGCGGATGGTGCGTGCACGGTCCATGATTTCGAGTTTGATGGAGGGAGGCATGGACTTCTTAAGCTCGGGAAGCATGGCTTCGATGCGGTCCACATTCTCAATGACGTTTGCGCCGACTTGCTTGCGGATGGAGATACAGATGCCGCGCTCGTTGTTCACGAGGGCGGAGGAATACATGTCTTCGGGGCCGTCTATGGCTTTGCCGACATCGCGCACGAAGACGGGGGCGCCGCCGCGGTAAGCGAGGATGATGTCGTTGTAGGGGGCGGCGTTGAGAAGCTGGTCATTGGCATAAATGGAGAAGGACTGGCGCGAGCCTTCGATGGATCCTTTGGGTGAATTGACGGTGGAAGTGGAGAGGACGCGGCGCACGTCTTCGAGGCTGAGTCCGAGGGAGGCGAGCTTGGCGGGATCCACCTGAACGCGGATGGCGGGTTTTTGTTCTCCCATGATGTCCACTTGAGCGACGCCTTTGATTTGGGAAATTTGCTGGGCGATGATGTTTGAGGCGTAATCGCTGACCTGGGTGAGGGGCAACTCATCGGAGGAGATGAGAAGGAACATGAAGGGGGAGTCGGCGGGGTTGACTTTGCGGTAGGTAGGCGGGCTGGGAAGATCTACGGGCAGTTGCCCGGCAGCGGCGGTGAGGGCGGTTTGGACTTCCTGCGCAGCGGCATCAATGTCCATATCGAGGTCGAACTGGATGGTGATGTTGCAACGCCCGATGCTGCTGGCCGAGACCATCTGGGTGACGCCGGGGATGTTGGCGAGCCGGTTTTCGAGCGGGGTGGCGACGGAGGAGGCGAGCGTCTCAGGGCTGCCGCCGGGGAGGCTGGCTGAGACCTGGATGGTGGGAAACTCGACCTGAGGAAGTGGCGCGATTTGGAGCTGGGGGAAAGCGACAAGGCCGATGAGGAAGATGCCGATTGTAAGCAGCGCGGTGGCGACCGGGCGTTTGATGAAGGGCGTGGAGAGACTAACTAAGCTGGCTGGACTCATATCTTTGGCGTGTATGAACGTGTTTTAGTGAATAGTGCTGTGTGTGGAAATCTCATTGAGGCATCAAGGGGCGCGGTTTTGCGCCAGGGGGAGGCGGGGAGGACGGAGAGTGCTGTTTGTGTTCGAGGGTGGCACGGCGCAATTGACGGATGCCGGCAACTGTGCCCACGGCCTTTTGCCATGGATAAAGTGTTCGATAATTTTTGGTGCGAAATGTCATTTGTGTCTGTTGTCTCATACCGGATCTGATGCCGGAGGCTTACTTATCAGCCTTGCCGACCTCTTGAACTTGTATGCCGTTTTTGAGTTTGTTCTGCCCTTCGCGCACGACGGTCTCTCCGGCCTTCAGCCCTTCTTCGACGATAAGCATGCCGTCGTCGTTCATCTGGGCAGCCACCTTTACCTCGCGCATTTCCACGGTGTTGTCGTCTTTCACAACATAGACGATGTGGCCATTGAGACCGGGGATGACGGCTGGGGCAGGCACAACGATGGCGTTTTTGCGTGTCTCAACCAACACGCGGACGGTGATATACTGGCCCGGCCAAAGCGCTTCGTCTTCGTTGGGAAACTTTGCCTTCAAGCGGATGGTATCGGTTGAGCTGTCTATAAGGTTGTCTATCACTTCCAACTGGCCGAGGCCGAGCGTTTCGAGAATCTTCCCGCCTTCTTCGATGACGGCTTGCGCGATGGGAAACGGCTCGCCGGGTTTCGCGTTCACGCGCAGCCTGCCGAAGTCGCGGCGGGACAAGCCGAATATGGCGGAAATGGGTTTCGTCTGTGTGACCATGACAAGCCCCTCTTCCTGATTGGCGGTAACGGTGTTCCCGGCGTCAATGCGGCGCACTCCGGTGCGCCCGGCAATGGGTGTGCGCAGTGTGGTGAAATCGAGGTCGAGCTGGGCGTTGTCGAGCACGGCTTGATCGGCTTGCACGAGGGCGTCGAGCCGGGCCACGTCGGCTTGATACTGGGAGAGGAGGCGCTGGCTTTCAGCGCCTTCTTCGACGAGAGGACGGATGCGCTCAAGTTCTTCGCGGGCATTTTTGAGCTGCACTTCATCCTGAATTTTCTTGGCTCTGGCCTGAGCGACGACTGCCTGATAGGAGCGCGGGTCTATTTGGGCGAGGATGTCGCCCTTCTCCACCATCTGCCCTTCAGTGAAATTCACCGTATCAAGCGGGCCGCTCACGCGCGGGCGGATGTTGACAGAGTTGTAAGGCTGGACGTTGGCCGGGCTGCCGATCCAAAACGGCACATCGCTCACGGTCGCCTTGGCGAGAAAGACGGGGATGGGAAGGTCTTTGGCTTGGGCCTTAGAAACATTTTTTTTGTCAGCGGACAGGAGATTTTTTGCAAACTCCACGAAGTGCGCCACAGATGCAGTGCCGTTGGTCTCCTTAACGTGGTGGAAATAATAGGCGGCCAGGCCACCGGCTGCGAGCAGGAGAGCGATGATGAAAAACCAGAGTTTTTTGTTCATGAGTAAAGGAAAATGCTTTTTCAGGTTAAAATGAATCCTGTGTGTGTTTTGATTGGCAGGGGAGGAGAAGGAGGTGCCGCACCAGCAGCTACCAGCCACCCCCGATGGCTTTGACGAGCAGGACGCTGGCGATGAGTTGCTGGCCGCGCGCTTGCACGGCCAGACGCTCATTAGTGATAGCGCGGCGCTCGGCTTCCGTCACGTCCATGTAGCTGACGAGTCCGCTCAACCAGCGGTCGGAGACCAGCGTGGCTGCACGCTTTGAAGCGGCGACGGCATGCTCTTCGATGACGCTGCGTGCGGCGAGGTGGCGCAGATCGGAAAGGCAGGTCTCCACTTCGGCAAAGGCGGCAAGCACCTGCTTGCGGTAGTTGGCAAGCCCCTCTTCGTAGTGGGCCTGAGCGCGCTGGTAATTCGCCGTGTTGCGCCCGCCGTCGAAGATGGGCAGCTTAAGCGCAGGGCCGAGAGACCATTGGCGGCTGCTCCAATCCACAAGCGTCTCGATGTCCACCGTGCCGTAACCGACAGAACCGAAGATGACGATCGAGGGGAAGAAAGCGGCCTTGGCAACACCGATGTCGGCGTTGACAGAAGCGAGCATGCGCTCTGCGGAGGCGATGTCCGGGCGGCGCTCCAGCAATTCGGAAGGAAGGCCGACCGGGATGGCAGGCGGGGCAATTTGCGCGACAGAGGGATTTTCGTCTATGGAGAACTTGGCCGGATTTTGCCCGCAAAGCACAGCGAGCGAATAACGCAACGCGGTGCGGCGGCGGTCAATCTCCAGCAAATCGCTTTCAGCGGTGGCAAGCTCGGCTTCTGCGAGCCGCGTGTCCAGCTCCGACCCCATGCCGCGCTCGTGCCGGCGTTGGACGATGGTGAGCGATCTTTTGCGGCTCTCGATATTGCGCAGATCGAGCGCACGCTCGGCGTCGAGGGCGCGCAATGAGAAATAGGCCCGTGCAGTGTCGGCCTGCAAGCCGAGGAGCACATTGTGGAAATCGGCTTCACTGGCGGCGACGCGGGCGGCGGCGCTTTCATCCAGCCGTTTCACGCGCCCCCAGAGGTCAATCTCGTAGCGCAAGTCCACGCCAAGCGAGAAGTGGTTGGAAGTGGAAGCGCTGGAGCGGCGGCTGGGCGGAGTGCGGCTGCGGTCAGCATCGGCATTTGCATTGATGCCTGGGTAAAATTCGGCGCTCTCCACACCTGCCGTGGCGCGGGCCTGATTGAGTCTGGCGAGCGCTATCCGTATATCCGGGCTGGACTGAGTAGCCTGAGCGGCAAGCTTGTTCAGGACGGGATCCTTGTAAATCGTCCACCATTCGCCCTTGGGCAAATGGTCACGCGGGGCGGCTGCTTTCCACGGGCCGGTCTCGACGAATGCTTCAGGGGCATCCTCTTGGACTGGCCTTTTGTAGTCAGGACCAACTACACAACCCACTTGCAGAACAAGTATTGCGATTAAAAAAAAGTGTCGTCTGAAAATGTGATGCGACATGGTCAAGGTGGCTCTAAGTGACATGTATAACGAATCTATGGACAAGAGTTCTCTAGTATTTGTTGCCTCCAGTTCACATATTTCATGAAAATCCAGACGGGGTGCCAGCGGGAGATATCAGGAGCGCACGCGGTTTGCGCATATGCGGAAGCTGCCCCTTTGCCCAAATTCACGGAGGCGGGCCGGGGTCGCTCCAAGGCCAGCGATCCAATGTCGGGGATTCCCACCAGCTCCTCAGTCGTTCCCATAACGGCGTTTTTATGTAAATATGCTCTCTGCTCGCATCCAATACCACATTTCCCACGCTCAGGTCGCCATGTGCTTGAATGTATTCAATCAGCGCCTGAAGATAAACCATTTCTAGCACGCGTATCCGCGGCTAAAATCTCTCTTCAAAAGAGAAGTTTTTACTCGTAAATGATATTAAGGATTTGCCAGACATTCACCAAACAAAATGGCCGCAGTGGTGTCAATCTGCATCGGGGAGTGCCAGTTTACCCAAATTCACGGAATGGAAAAGGAGTCGGTCCAGGGCCAGCGATCCAATCTCGGGGATTCACACCAATCCCTCAGTCGTTCCCATAACGGCGCTTTTATGTAAATAAACTCTTTGCTCGCGTTCACTGCCACATTTTCCACGCTCAGGTTACCATGTGACTGAATGTATTCAATCAGCGCCTCGCAGTAACTTTTCCCGGAAAAATCAAATTCTTTACCTTCCACCAACGGACGATAGCTACTCAATTTTGTGAAATTGTGATCTAAATAATCTAACTCAATCCCAATGCTGTTTTTAAAGAAAAAATGATTGCGTTCATTTACCTTAACTTTTATTCCTTTTGGCATTCTTACATTGAACCAATTTTTCACACCCTTGTTTTCCGGAAAAAAATCTATCAATGAAGGGATATTAAACACTACGCGGGAGAGTTCGGGATATGATTTAAATACAAATGCTTTTATAGGAGCATCTCCAGCTTCCCGAGGAATCTCAAATGAAATGAGAGAGTAGTTATTCCCCCCTCCTCTCACAATAAACTCACGTCCATCTTCCATGATGATTTTAATTTCTTTAGTATAAGAAGAATTTATACGATTGTGATCGAAAAACTCACCACTTAACCCCGTGCCTGCTAAGAAAAAACAAAACCTTGATTTTCCGTCTGTATTAGAAAATATCGTCTCGACGAGAGATTTCCTTCCAATTATAACCGTTAATTTATTGGGACATTGTGCCTCTCCTAAATAACAAAAACTATCAAATTT
>JAITXH010000091.1 GCA_031284845.1 Puniceicoccales bacterium
CGCACTTCTGGAAAACCTCAAAATCGCGCTGGAAACAGGCGGCTGCACGATTCCCTACCCGCAACGCGATCTCCACATCATCCAAAGCTCCAGTGGAAAGTAATCCCGCCCCGGCAATATCTGACGACCGTGCATCCGCCGCTCTCCCTGTCTCCATCGGCGAGCGCATCGTGCGCCTCGCCGCCTCTTGCCGCGAACGGGATACGACTTTGCAGGATCTGGTGGACAAGACAGACGGGCGCTCGTTTCTCGTTTTGATGTTTCTGACTTCGCTGCCGTTTTGCCAACCCATCCCGCTCTTCGGATTGTCCACGCCATTCGGGTTATTGCATGCGTTTCTCGGCTGGAGGATGATGACCGGGAAAGAACTGCGCCTGCCGGAACGCATGAAGGGAATCGTCATCCCGAAAAAGTTTTTCCCCACACTGCTCAACGGTGCCGGGCGCCTGTTGCGCTGGCTGGAGCGGCGCTTGCGCCCGCAATGGCCCTCGTTTATTGAGCCGGCATGGGTGCGCCGCGCATGTGGTGCAAATATCTTTGCCTGCGCCTTGCTGCTGTCTCTGCCGCTGCCGATTCCTTTTTCCAACATCTTCCCTGCCATCCCCATCATGTTAAGCACGGCGGCGCTGATCGAGTCCGACGGCAAGATGCTGGCGCGGGCAGCGGTGGCAGCGGTGGCGAATCTGGTCTTTTGGAGCGTGTGGCTTGTGCTCGTATGCCTTTACGGCTGGGTGGTCGTCGAAAAGGCCAGCGCGTGGATGCAAGGTGCTTTGGGCTTTTAAACTATGCCTCGCGAACCAATTTCTTGCCTGTGCGCCAATTGCCCGCCAAGGTGGCGCTTCTCACATATGATGCGATTTTTCAAAAAACTCTCAGCTCTTTCATTATTATTCTGCGCAACCTTCATCACCGCCCCCGGAGCGGAACAATCTGTAGGTTGCCAAGGACGCGTGTTGCCACGGTCGCGCATCCTGCGCCTTGCCGCGCCAGCCGATCAAGGCGTGCCCGTCATTGCAAAGATTCTCGTGGAAGAAGGCGACGCCGTGGAGAAGGACGGCCTGATCGCCGTGCTACTCGCCGAGACGCCCGCCCGGCTGCTCAAAGAACAGGCCGCGGCCAAAATCGAAAACGCCAAGGCGGAGAAGCTGGCAATCGAGGCCGCCGGCGCACAATCCGATGCAGAAATCGCACTCCAGATGCTCAACGCGCAAAACACGTTGGCCGAGGCCGAAGCGACACTTATCACACTCAAAGCCCAGTCCGCACGCATGCGTTTGTCCGTCGAGGGCGTGCGCGAAATCGAAGCGGCGCTGACCGCACACACAACGGCCCTCGAACGGATGCGGACAGACCGCCCGGTGTTTGAGAAAAAGCTCACCGCCGCCGTCCACTCCGCACAGGTGCAAGTGAATGAGACCAGTGGCTCGCGCAAAATCATCGCCATCGCAGCACGCGAAGAAGCCGCCGCCGCGAAAGACGCCGCCCTGCACGAATACGACGCACGCGTCGCCACCGCAGGGGGAGAAGCCACCGTGCTCAAAGCAAAACTCGCCGCCGCGCGTGCGCTTAACGCGCTGCCCGAACGCGAAGCCGCCGAAGCCATCGCCGCAAACCAACACCTCGTGCTCGCCCGGGCGCGCCTCGCCGCACTGGAAGACTACCGGGTGAGAACACGCGCTCGTTACCGCGCCGACGCCGCCGTCGCCCAAGCCGCCGTCGCCGACGCCAACGCAGCCTTGCAACTCGCCACCGCACGCCTCGCCATGACGGGCATCCGCGCCCCCGCCGCCGGGCGCGTCTTGCGCATACTCGCACGGCCCGGTGAGGCAGTCGGCCCGGGTGGTGTGGCCGAGGTGGCAGACCTCTCCCAGATGATTGTCGAAGCCGAGGTGAGCGTAGCCGATCTCGCCCGCGTGAAATCCGGCGCAGTCGCTGAGGTTTTCCTGCCGGGCATGGACAAGGGCTTCTCGGGAAAGATAGTCCGCATCGGCTTGCGCGTGACAGCGGGCGCACTGGTGGACGAGAACCCGGCGGTCTTCAAAGATTTCCGCATTGTGCCCGTGGAGATCGAATTGGATAACCCGGCTGCACTCTCCGGCTACACGGGTGCTCAGGTAAACGTGCGCATCGCGCAAAACTGAGCCTCCGCTCCTCCCCGGCAGGCAAACACAGAGCTTTTTCTCCGACATGCGCCGCTCCCTTTATGAACGCCTCGTGCCACTTGGCATCCCGCTGGCCTGGCTGCAACTCACCGCCGAGCGCTTTCGCTTCGCCGCCGCCGTCGCGGGTATCACCTTTGCGGTGACATTGATGCTCTTTGAGATGGGTCTGCACACGGCGCTTTTTAAACAGGTGCTCGCGCCCTTCAACCTGCTGCGCTCGGATATCTACATAGTCTCCTCGCAATATGAATACATCGGCGTCCCACGCACCTTCGCCACGAGCACATTGTGGCGGGCACAGGCGTTGCCGGAGGTGGAGGCCGCCTATCCGCTCTGGGTCTCGCCCCTGCCCTTGAAGAACCCGGAGACGGGCAAGTGGCGCGATTTGTTTGTCATGGCTTTCGAGCCGCACCACCGCGTATTCGCCGACGCGGGGATTGACGCCCAGCGCAACAAACTCAACTCCGGGGACACGGCGTTGATGGACGAGCTGGCGCATCCGGATTTCGGCAGGTTCGCCAAACTCCTGCAAACGCAAGAGCGCGTCCACACCGAGATCAATGATACCGGGCTGGACATCGTCGGGCTGTGCCGCATCGGCACCACATTCATCGCCGATGGCAACCTGATCACGAGCTGCGACGCCTTTTTCAGAATGTTTCCCGGCAGGACGGCGCTGGAAATCATGGTCGGCGTCATCCAGCTCAAACCGGGAAGCGACGCCAACGCCGTCGCAGCGCATTTGCGCACTATGCTCCCCGGCGACGTGAGCGTCCACACGGCAGCAGAGATGCTGGAACAGGAGAAATCTTACTGGGCGGACCGCACGCCGATCGGGTTTGTCATCACGGCATCCATGATAGTCGCCCTCATTGTCGGTGCGGTAATCGTCTATCTGATACTCTACACCGATGTGACAGACCACCTGCCCGAATACGCCACCCTGAAATCTATCGGATTTTCAGACGGTTATTTCGTGCGGCTGGTATTGCAAGAATCCGCGATTTTATCTCTGGCGGGATTTATCCCGGGCGTATTGTTCACCCTGCTCTTATATCATCTTGCGCGGACAACGGCAGGTATCGCGGTGGAAGTAAGCTGGATAAATCTGGCGGCAGTGTTCTTCCTGGCGATGGCGATGTGCATGGTGGCGGGAGCGCTGGCTACACGGAAACTGCGCCATGCGAACCCGGCAGACATCGTCTGAGTCGCTGCGCATCAAGGGAAACGGGCACAAAAAATCCCGGAAAAGTCCAGTGGAGAAACCACCTTGTTAAACCGGGATTTTTGATGCCTCGGTAATCTTGAAATTCAAGATTACTTGGGCTGTTCTGCTGGGGCTGTCGGGGCCGGGGCCGGAGCGGTTTCCGGAGCGGCTTTCTTTTCGCAGCCGGAGACGGCTACGGCAACAGCGGCAAGCAGGATGCAAGGGAGAATTGTTTTCATGATGATTTTTGTTTTGTTGTTGTTGGTCGCCTTCATGCGAAGGCGAACCGCACACATTACAGAAAAACACACCCTGTCAACTTGTTTATGTTTTTTACAGCCACCCGGCATTCATTTAACTTTGAAAACGCAGTCAAATCAGGGTGGTTTTCGGAAGGCGTTGGATAGCTAACAATTCTCCAATTTGCTCCCTCCCGCGGCTCTTTTTAAATTTAAGAAACGGGAAGCAGTTGACGGAATACACTTCCATGCTAGGCTCTGCCACCTTTTCTCCTTTCCAGCACTTTGACATGGCCAAGACTCTCTTTGAAAAAGTTTGGGACGCACACGCTGTCCGGAAATTACCCGACGGACGGACACAACTCTTTATCGGAACGCACCTTATCCATGAGGTTACCAGCCCGCAGGCGTTTGGCATGTTGCGCGACCTCGGCCTCAAGGTGAAGTTCCCCCAGCGCACTTTCGCAACAGTGGACCACATCGTGCCCACGCTTGATCAGGCCGAGCCATTCGCCGACCCAATCGCCCAGACCATGATTGCCGAATTGCGGAAGAACTGCGCCGCCAATGACATCCGGTTTTTCGACATCCAGACTGGTTGCCAGGGCATCGTCCACATGGTCGGCCCCGAACAAGGCATCACCCAGCCCGGCACCACCCTCGTGTGCGGGGATTCACACACAGCCACGCACGGCGCGTTTGGCGCACTCGCCTTTGGCATCGGCACCAGCCAAGTGCGCGATGTGCTGGCTACGCAGACGCTCGCAATGTCCAAATTAAAAGTCCGCCGCATCAACGTGAACGGACGCTTGCCGGCAGGCGTTTATGCCAAAGACGTCATCCTGCACATCATCCGTCTGCTCGGCGTAAACGGAGGGCTGGGCTACGCTTACGAATACGGCGGCAGCGTCTTCGATGACTTCAGTTGCGAGGCACGTATGACGGTCTGCAATATGACGATCGAGGGCGGGGCGCGCTGCGGCTATGTCAACCCGGATGAGACGACTTTTGCCTGGCTGAAGGGACGTCCCTTCTCGCCTGTCGGCGCAGCGTGGGATGCAGCCGTGGCACGCTGGCGCACCTTCGCGAGCGACCCCGGAGCGCCCTATGACGATGTGGTGGACATCGCCGCCGCCGGGATACGCCCAACCGTCACATGGGGTATCAATCCCGGGCAGGCGGTCTTCATAGACGAAAAAATGCCTTCCCTCTCCACCTTCACTGGAGGTGACTACGACACGGCTTCCGATGCTTATAAATATATGAAGCTGCGTGAAGGCACTCCCGTCAAAGGGACGCCTGTCAACGTGGCCTTCATCGGCTCGTGTACCAACGGGCGTCTGGGCGACTTGCAGGAAGTGGCACGCTACGTGAAGGGCCGCAAAGTGAAGCCCGGCGTAAAAGCGCTCGTCGTGCCCGGCTCGCAGATCGTGGCCGCGCAGTGCGAAAAGCTCGGCCTAGACAAAGTGTTTCTCGATGCCGGATTTGAGTGGCGCGGTGCCGGTTGCTCGATGTGCCTCGCGATGAATGCCGACAGGCTGCACGGAGACGAACTTTGCGCCAGCTCCTCCAACCGCAATTTCAAGGGCCGTCAGGGGTCGCCCACCGGGCGCACCGTGCTGATGAGTCCGGTGATGGTCGCCGCCGCCGCACTCACCGGCGAAATCAGCGACGCCCGTGAAGTCTTTTCCATCCACTGATCTTTCCCGCCATGTCCCTTGAAAAAATCATCCGCATCAGCAGCCGCGCCGTCGTCGTCCCCGGCGACGATATAGATACCGACCGCATCATTCCCGCCCGCTATTTGAAGAGCATCACCTTTGACGGGCTTGGCGAATTTGCCTTTTACGACGAGCGCAAAAACGCCGACGGCACCGACCGGCCCCACCCGCTTAACGACCCCGTGCATGCCGGTGCAGGTGTGCTCGTATCGGGGTTCAACTTCGGGTGCGGCAGCTCGCGCGAACACGCGCCGCAATCGCTGCGCCGCGCCGGTTTCCGTGTAGTGGTCGCAGGGAGCTTTGCGGAAATCTTTTCCGGTAACGCCACCGCCATCGGGCTGGCATGTGTAACGCCATCGCGCGACGACCTCGCCGCAATCACAACCTGGGTGCAGGCGCATCCCGGCGAATCCGTGACTGTGGACATCGCCGCGCAGACGCTCGCCTTCGCGGACCGACTCTACGCAATCACCCTGCCTGCGGTCACACGCGAAGCGCTTGTGAACGGGCGCTGGGATGCCATCGCGGACTTGCTCGAAGGAGCGGATGCAGCAGCAGCCACAGCAGCGCGTTTGCCCTATATCAACTAGCCCATATCTTATTACGAGATAATGACCATGCTCCAAACCGCTACCGCCGCCGCCCCGATTGCACCTCCGCCACCGCTTCCTGCATTGCCCGCCATTGCCATCCCGGATGATTTTCCCGACTGGCTCAGCCCCATCATTGTCAAAGAAGTGCGGCAGGGGATGCGCGGACGCACGTTCACCATCGCGTTCATGCTCTTGCACACCATGCTTTTTCTGTGGGCGATCGGGATGTCGCTTTCCGTGGAGACAAGTTCTGGAGGCGACGGCTTTTTCTGGTTCATTCTGGGCATGGGGCTGGTGTGCATATCCATCGCCGCACAGGGGGCCATCCGCACCGAGCGGACCGGCAACACCATCGAGCTGCTTCAGCTTACACGGCAGGGAGCCGGGCGCATCGTCTTCGGGAAGTGGTGCGCCATTTTAACACAATCCGCCCTCCTCATCGCGAGCATGGCACCCTACATGGTGCTGCGGTATTTTTTCGGCACTTTCGAGATCGTGCGGGACCTGAGCATCATAGTCATTTTATTTCTTTGGACGGCTGCCGGAGTGGCATTCATGCTCTTGCTTTCGTGTTTCCCCCGTTGGTTCGGCATAGGCAACGGCATCTTGATTTTTATACTCGGCAGTTCCGCATTTTCCGTCCTTTCCTCCTCCTTTTTTTTCGGTAGGGCTCTGGGCGGACTTTCGCCGGTGACTGGCTGGGGGTTGCTCGGGTGCATTCTCTTCCCCGCCGCCTACGTCCTGCTTTTCCTGCTTTTGGCCGCAGCGCAGATCGCACCGGTGTCTGAAAACTTTGCTTCGCGCACACGTCTGGTTTGCTGGTTTCTACTGCTCCCGGCAGCAATAGCCATACTGAGCGACGCAGGCAAAGAGGCCTCCCTGATATGCATGATCGCGGCACTACCGGGGGCGGTGGGGATTCTGGACGCCTTGCTGCGCCCCACCTCGCCCTCGCTGTCCGTATTCACGGCATTCGGGCGGCGCGGTTTCGCCGGGTATGCCGCCGCGCTCCTGCTGGCACCGAGCCGGGCGACGGGCGTGTTCTATGCGGTGGTGACACTTGCCATTTTCTTCATCCTGCCCTTGCTCTCCGTAAGCAACCCGGCCTACAGGCCAGTAGCCATTTCCTACATCTCTACGCTAAATACCTTGCTGCTGCCGATGGCGCTGGCGTGCATCACGCGCCGGACGCTGCCGGCATTTTCGTTCACGATGCGCTTCTGGCTTTTCTTTGTGCTCGAATGGGTGCTTTTCGGCGCGAGTTGCCTGATTTTCCTCGGCGGTTCAAAATGGGATGCATGGGAAAGTCTGGCAGGCATCACACCGCCGGGGATGGCAATTTTTTCTCAGGACACCAATGGGAAAATGGCGTTTTGCTTTATATCCGTCACCGTCGTTTTCATCGCCGCCTGCCTGGGGCGTTATCTGTGGCGCGACCTCCAGGCGACCCTTGGCATGTGCGGGGGAAAGCGCGTGGAAATCCCGGATGCCTAACCCGCATCGGCTGGGGCTTGTTTTCTCAGCAAAAACTCGACCAACGCCAAATCGTGAGGTTCGGTAATTTTAGGATTGGGAAATAGATTTTCCACTAGGGTCACTTTGTGCCCCGCATGTCCGGCAGCCGCTACATCGTCGGTGATGTGGACCCGGTCCAAGGCGACTTTCCGGTAGGCATCGAGTATCAAACGGTGCTGGAAGACTTGCGGCGTCTCCATCGCCCACAATGTGGCACGGTTGAGGTCGGCTTGCACCACGGCGTCTCCCGGACGCGTCCCCGGAGGCACTTGCTTGATGGTATCTTTGACACGGTGGGCGAGCACGGCAGCGCCATCGCGTGCGGCCAACACAGCCAGTTCAACCAGAGAAGCCGTCTGGAGAAGAGGACGCGCCGCATCGTGGATAAACACCAGCGAGGTATCGCTTGGGCAGGCCTCAATGCCGTTTAGCACCGAGTCCTGCCGCTCTTCTCCCCCGCGCGCCCAGCGCACGCTCAACGAATCGTCAAGCCAGGGGCGGAGGACAGCGGCGATGGCGGCTTGTTGGGCATTGTCACGGCAGACGATGACAAATCCGCCAACGACACCAGACTCCCGGAACGCCCGCGCCGACCAGGCAATGACCGGCTGTCCGTTCAACGGTTCGAGGATTTTATCCCGGACGACACCGCGCATCCGGTTTCCCGATCCGCCTGCGAGAAGAATGGCAATAGATGACATGAGTTTTTTCAGTTAGCCCGTATATCTCATGAGAACGGGGACTTGTCCAAGATTTTGAATCGTCCCGGCTTTTGCTGAAAATCAGGGCAAAATGGGTTTTGCCTTTCCAGTGAAATTCTTCTGTCTTGGCGACAACCGTTTATTTCCCATGAAACAGCAAAAACCACTTCTCTACATTAAGAAAGGATGCCCCTGGTGCATCGAAGCCCTCAACTTTTTTAATTCGCACGGCGTGGATCTCGATGTGCGCGACGTCACCAAGGACAGTGCTGCATTGAGCCGGATGATCGAAGTGAGCAACCAGACAAAGTGCCCGACCTTTGAACTTGGCGATTTTGTGGTAGCCGACTTCAGCGTTGACGAGTTTCTTGACGCGCTCGACCACGAACCCGAAATACGCGGACAGCTCGGCCTTGGCGAAGACGACGAGTAGGCAAACGCCTCCGCCCTGCCCTTTTTTTCCCGGTATTTTTTCCCATGTCCCAAACCACGCCGCCGTTTCTATCGCCACTGCAACGCCGCCTTGCCGCAGCGTCCCTCACCTGCGTTGCAGCCGCCGGTATCATTGCCTTCGCCGGAAGTTTGATTTGGTTACTGGGCAAATTTGTCGCTACCTTCAGTTCCGCGCTCTGGCCGCTGGTCATCGCCGGTTTGGCCTCCTTCCTCTTGCAGCCCGTGTGCCTGTGGCTGGAACGCCGCCTTCACCTGCCCCGCGCCCCAGCCATCTGCATCCTCTACATAGCCGTCGCCTGCCTGTGCGCCCTGCTGGCCTTGATCATTCTGCCTGCGGTGTTTCACCAATTCACTTCGTTTATCGAGACCCTGCCCGCCCTCCGCGAGAGTGCGGCCCGCTATGCGGCGGAATACCTCCCTGCCAACATGCGCAAGCTGCTTGAGCAACTGGGCGTGGCCCAATCTGCCACAGCTTCCGTCGGCCCCAGCGCTACACCCACTGCGCAGGGAGTGCCTGCGCTCGATTGGGTGAAGTCGCTCCTCGGCGCCTCGTTGCCAGCACTTGCCAAAGCGGGGGCGCAAGCGCAGGCGCTTTTCACGAAAGCCGCAGGCTTGGCCATCATCCCGGTTTACCTCTTTTACCTGCTGGACATGCGGCGCGATTTTTTCGCCGACTTACACCGCGAAGCCAAATTTCTCCCCGCATCGTTACGCGACGACCTGACTTTTCTTGCCCGGCAATTCACAGGCATATTGGTCAGTTATTTTCGCGGCCAATTGCTCATCGGCATCATTCTGGGCGTCTTGCTGGCCGCAGGGTTCACCATCGCCGGGCTGAAATTCGGCCTCCTACTCGGCTTGCTCATCGGCGTCCTCAACATGGTCCCGTGGTTGGGCACCATGCTCGGGCTGGGTATCGCGTTGCCACTTGCCTGTCTCCAGCAAGGAGGAGGTTCCGGTTTGGCCATAACCGTCGCGGGGATGCTTCTTGCGGGGATGCTTTTGGAGAGCTTTTACCTCACTCCGAAAATCGCAGGCAAGACCACCCGCCTGCACCCGATGGCCATCACCTTCTCAGTGTTTTTCTGGGGTCTCGCGCTGGACGGTCTTCTGGGCATGGTGCTCGCCGTCCCGTTGACTGCGTTTTTCGTCGTTTTCTGGCGTCTCCTTAAAACGAAATATCTGCCCAAGCTAACCGACACTGTAGAACCGCATCTTTCGTGAACACGAAG
>JAITXH010000116.1 GCA_031284845.1 Puniceicoccales bacterium
TTACACCGCATCCCCTGAAAGGGGAAAATGTGAATAACCGCCGGTGAAGTGCGAAGCACTGTAACCGGCGGATCAGGTCAGTAATCTGAGCGTCCCTGAAAGGGGCGAACTACAATTGCTACGCGTCTTGCTTACCATTGTTCACCCCCTCCGGGGACGATGTTACGAGGGGTGTGCTATCCGCCGCTTACACCGCTTCGCGGTTCACCGGCGGTTATTCACATTTTCCCCCGTTGGGGGATTCAGAAGAAAAAAATCCTGTGCTCCACTCGAAATAACGAAAAACCGTGAATTCGACGAACCTCTGCGCTCATAATTCGTGTAATTCGTGGATAAAAAAATCATCGCTGCTATCCCCCTGCAGCGCGATCTGCGACGAGAGCGGCGAGTGCCGGATGTTCGGCAAGCAAGGCGCTGACACACACTGTCCGGCGCGGGTAGCGATGGTGTGCCTCGGCGCAAATGGCGGCAATGTCCCCCTCCGGGCCGGCATGGCGCCCGGGGAGGAGAAATTGCAATGCGAGGGCGATGTCGGTATCGGCCAGCTCGGGGTCGGCCAATATGTCGGCGAGCGGTGGGCCGGAAAAGTCGTATTCGCGCCCGGGGCGGCGCTGCATGGCGGCTACACGGACGGATTGGACATGCCCGCCGAGCGCTCCGCGCAGGCGCTCTGCCAGCGCATCGCGCACTGTGGCGACAAGGGGATCGGGGCTGCCGTGATCTACGAGGATGACGCACGGGGTGCGCAATCCGGGTAAAATGGCCTGTGTGGAGTCGGCCAACATCTGTGCAATGCGGGCCTCACCGTCGGCGGCGGGGTCTGCCAAGGGCGGTGCGGTGTGGACGGTGAAAGGGCCGTGTTTCCCGCGCAAGGTCTCAAGTTGGGCGGGAAGATGCCGGGTGAGGGCAATGCCCGGCGCGAAGAACAACGGCACGATGCGAAACTCCCGCTGTCCGGTGGCAAGGTGGCGCTCAATAGCGGTGTCGAGCGTATCCGGCGTTACCGGCTCCACGGGGAGGCCGGCATGGGCGGAGGCCTTTTGCGCGAGCGCCTGCAACGCGGCATGGGCTGCAGGTCGTTTGGACGCGGCGGAAAAAAGCAGAATTGTCCCGCAGGTTTGCCGGGAAGCGGGCGGGCGGGGCCGCATATTTTTCAATCTTTCTTTCGTGCGCGGAGTGCGAGGCCGAGCATTAGGATGCCGAAGACGAGTGTGACGACGCCCCACCAGAGATTGATATTCACAGCGTCTTGGATGTTTTTGGCTTTCACGGCGTCAGGGCCGCCGAAGAGGCCAGCCCCTACCAGCAAGAGGCCAAGGAGGGTGAAGAGCAGGCCGATGGGATTACGTATGTCCATGTTTTTAAAGACGAGTTGAAGTTTATGCGAAATACAAGTTCAGGGCGAGGCAGACGAGGAGGATAATGATGCCGCTGATGAGTGGCTTAGCATACCAGGGGGCATCGGGGTCGCTCTGTTTCGGCGTGAGCGAATAGACGAGGCCGCGCAGCTCTTCGTCGCTCTTGGTGCGCTTGGTGGAAAGCGAGAAGAGGAGGATGACGATGGCGGCGGTGCCAAAGGAGGAAATCGCCAGCCAGAAGTTTTGCGTCATCGCGCTGGGGAAGACATAGAGCGAAGAAAGCCCCGTGGTGGAGTTGATGAGCCACGCACCGCCGTCTTGCACAGTGGTAAGCGCGTAGAAGAGCGCGGAAACGATGGTGCCGATGAAGGCGCCGAAGAAGGCCGCGTGCCCTGTCGCCCGTTTCCAGAACATGCCCAGAAGGAATGCTGCGAATATCGGCGCGTTGACAAAACCGAAGACGAGCTGGAGCAAGTCCATGATGTTATCGAAGCGTTTGGCGACGTAGGCGAACCCGATGCTCAGAATGATGCCGACGATGGTGGCCGCTTTACCGACGAGCATGTAGTGGCCGTCGCTCTTGTTTTTGGCGAAGTAGCTTTGGTAAATATCGTAAGTCCACACGGTGTTGAACGCGGTGACGTTGCCCGCCATGCCGGACATGAATGAGGCCAGCAGGGCTGTGAGCGCCAAACCGAGCAGTCCGGTCGGGCAGTAGCGGTAGAGCAGCGAGGTGATGACGTTGTTGTAGTCGCGCACGCCGGCGTTGTTGAGTGCGGTCAAAGCGGCCTCGCCAGTGATTTTCCCCGCCTTAAAATCGTCGGCAATGTTGCCTACGAGGACGGTGTTGAAAGGCTGTTCCGTTAATTCACCCTTTTTGGGGACAAGCACAGTTTTCACCACAGCGGCGGCAGCGGCTTTCCGGTCAGGCGCATTTTTCAGCACCGGTTCGATCTGTTTCCAGGCTTCTGCGGAGACGACCACCTCTTTGCGGTAAATCTGGTAATCCCCCTTGCCCGAGTTCGTGCTTTCCAGTGCGACGGCAATCAAGCCGGGGACTATCACGAGCAGCGGGAAAATCATCTTGGGGATGGTGGCGATGATGGGCGTGTTGCGGGCGGCGCGCATCGAGTTGGCCGCCATTGCGCGTTGGACGACGAGGAAGTTCGCGCACCAATAACTGAATGCGAGCACGAAACCGAGGCCGAATACCAGGCCAATCCAGTTTGCGCCCATCGAGTTGGCGCTGGCGTCGCCCATATTGCTCCAAATGCTCGTCCACGCATTCGGGCCGAGGTCTTTATCGGCGAGGCCGAGCGACTGGCTGTGTTCGCCCACGAAATGCAGTTTCGCGGTCAGGCCCTCCCATCCACCGACTTCCTTCAAGCCCAGATAAACGACCGGGGCGAATCCGAAAACGATGAGGAAGAACTGCACGACCTCCGTGTAAATGGCAGACGTCAACCCGCCTTTGAAAATGTAGAGCATGACGACGACCGAGCCGACGACGAGGCAGAGGTCATAATTCCAACCGAGCAGATTGCTGAGCAAGTCGGCGAGGGCGTGCATCGAGATACCGGAGCCGAGAACGGTCATCACGGCGAAGGAGAGGGAGTTCAAGCCGCGCGTCTTTTCGTCGAAGCGCATCTTGAGGTATTCCGGTGCCGAGCGCGCCTTGGAGCCGTAGTAAAACGGCATCATGAAAATCGCCAGAAACACCATGCCGACGATGGCCCCGATCCAGTAAAAGTGTGTCGTGAGCATCCCGTATTTGGCACCGCTGGCGGCCATGCCGATGACTTCGAGCGCACCGAGGTTTGCGGAAATAAACGCGAGACCCGTAACCCATGCCGGGATGGAGCGGCCTGAGGTAAGGAAGTCCGACGAGTTTTTCATATGCCTCTTGAGGGCAAAGCCGATACCCAGCACGAAGAGGACGTAAATCCCCATGATGGCGTAATCGAGAAAGTGTAATTCAATTTGCGACGCGGCGAGAAGCGGAGTCATAAGTGTGTTTTAAAACGAGGGGTGAAAAAAGTTATCAGGGGCGGAAACTGTTTTTCGGGCGGGGGTTGGTCAAGGCGGCATTTTTACTATTTCGAGGTCAACCATGTCTTAAACTCTGCGGCGCGGTTTTTACTCACGTAGATGCTTTCCGGTGTCTCCACGCACAGCGTTACCAGCAGGCGGTTGTCCATCCATACAGTGATGTCGCGCACGGCTTTTTTTGCCACGATGAACTGCTTGTTGGCGCGGAAAAATTCGCGCGGTTCGAGGTGCCTTGCAATGCCTTCCAGTGTTTTGCCATAGGGATGTGCGCCGCCGCTGAAGAGCGTAGCCCGGGTGGCCTCTTCGGTAGAATAGAAAAACGCCACTTCACTTACCGGCACAGGCACGAGTTTCCCGTCTTCGGCGACGAGCAGACGGTCCAAAATGTCATCCGGCGGCACGAGCCGCGACAACTGGTCGAGGTAAGTTTGCAGGTCATGCCGCCCGAAACGGCGAAACTTTTCCAGCGCCCCCCGCACCTTGTCGGCGTCTATGGGTTTGAGAAGGTAGTCCACGCTGTTCACGCGAAAAGCTGCAATAGCGAATTCGTCAAACGCGGTTGTGAACACGATGGGGGTCTCCAGAGTCTGGTGTTTGAAGATGTTAAACGCTGAGCCGTCGGACAACTGCACGTCCATGAAAATCAGGTCGGGGGCCGTTTTCCGGCGCAGCCATTTCACGGTTTGCGCGACGCTTTCTGCGCAGCCGATCACTTCCACCGTCGAGTCGGCTTCCGCGAGGATGTGTTTGAGATTGTTCTGCGCAGTTATCTCGTCTTCGACTATCAACACTTTCATCGGGCTTCCTCCTTCACGTCCGGCGAATCTGCCAGCGGGATGCGGACGCTGAAGACGCCGTTGCTTTTCCCGTAGCTGATATGCTTGTGCAAGAACAACGCCACGCGGCTTTCCAGATTACTCAGGCCGATGCCGTGGTTTTCTTCGGCATCGAGCTTTTCATGCACGGGATTGGATACCTCAAGCTCGCCGGCGGCGTTGACGCCTATGTAGATTTCCATCGGGTTGTCGCTGTCTATGACGTTGTGTTTGACGACGTTTTCCAGAAGCGGGAGGAGAGATAAAATCGGGATCTCTTTTCCCAGCCACTGCGAGCCGACCTCAATTTGAAAGGTGAGCTTGTCGGCATAGCGCATCGCCAACACGTAGCGGTAGGCGTCCAGGAAGGCCATCTCGTCTTCGAGCGTGGTCACGCCCTTTTTGTCACTTTTGAGAATATAGCGGAAGATTTCCGAGACTTTGCCGATATAGCCCAGCAACTGCGCCCTGCGCCCTCCTCTCGCCAATGCCGCAAGGCTGTTGAGCATGTTGAAGAAGAAGTGCGGGTTGATCTGGCCTGTCAGCGCTTTGCAGCGGCTTTGCAGGTTCTCGGATCTCAGTCTTTCATTTTCCGTTTCGATCTCCACCTGCCGCACGCTCAAGGCGACGATATGCCCGACGAATACTGCCAGAAGCCACGCGACGGCAAATTGCATGATCAACATCCCGCTGAAACACTCCCATTCGATAGCTGTGCCAAAGCTCCAGGCGATCAACCAATATAAGCCGTAAGCCAGCGCGGTAACGAGAAAGGTCTGCCCCAAACGCCGCGGCCAACTGTTTTGAAAAAAGAAGCGGAAATTGGAAAAAATCAACCCCCACGAAAACACGGCAAAAAATACATAGCGGTAGATGAAATAAGCGCCACACGAAGCCGCATCGGGAAAAGAAGCGCACTGGCTCATCCTAACCACAAAGCCACATACATCGGGATAGACAATTATCCCGCTGAGAAGCAAACCGCCAAGAATGGCGGTGCGATGGGAGGCATATGATCTGATGAGCGACATGAGAGCGTGCGACAGAGGGAAACCATAGGGACAGAACAGATTGCCGCGACCTTAAACGGGCAGGGATTAAAGAAAAAAATTCGTTGAAACCCCCTTGTTTTTCGCTTTGCTGAAAAACAACTGACTCGTGCCTCGCAAATGCCATGAAGGGTGTCGTTTTTCCAGCATTTGGTCTTGTGGGAGAACGGTGTTGACGAGGCTTAGGGGTTGCTGCCCGTCGGCGCCGACTCCCCAAGGCCATTTTTTGATAACAGGACAAGGCGTTGTGGCGTCGCCCCGGTTTTTCATTTCTTATTTCCCGTGTTTCCTCTAGAGCATCCGCTTCTTTGCTTTTTTTCATGAAACCAACAGTTCTTATCATCCGCGACGGCTGGGGCGAAAACCACAACCCGGCTCAAGACAAATTCAACGCTGTCAAACTGGCCAATCTGCCCGTTTCCCGTAAAATCGCCGCCGAATGGCCGCGCACCGAAATCGCCGCCCACGGCCTCGATGTCGGCGTCCCCGTCGGCGTCATGGGCAACTCCGAAGTCGGCCACCAAAACATCGGCGCCGGACGCATCGTTGACCAGGAAATCGTCCGCATTGACAAAGGCCTCTCCGATCCCGCTTTCAAAAATAATCCCGCCTTCCGCAACGCCGTTGCCAACGTCAAAAAGACCGGCGGCAAGCTCCACTTCTTCGGTCTCGCCTCCGACGGAGCCGTCCACTCCACGCTGCGCCACCTCTACTCCCTGCTCGCTTTCGCCAAAGCCGAAGACCTCGGTGCTGACAAAATTTTCGTCCACGCCTTCATGGACGGGCGCGACACCTCGCCGACGGGCGGCCTTGCTTTCATCCGCGAAATCGAAGCCGAATTGAAAAAACTCGGCACGGGGAAAATCGCCAGCGTCTGCGGGCGTTTCTGGATTATGGACCGCGATAACCGCTGGGAACGCGTGAAAAAGGGCTACGATGTCCTCACCGGTGGCGAAGCCCTCGAAGCCTCCAGCGCCGAAGCCGCTGTGCAAGCCTACTACGACAAGCCGCTCGACGACTCACGCAAGGGCGACGAATTTGTCCTCCCCACGCGCGTCGTCACCGCTCCCGGCAAGCCCATCGCGCTCATCGGCGACGGCGACAGCGTGATCTTCTTCAATTACCGCGGCGACCGTCCGCGCGAAATCACCCGCGCCTTTATTGACGACAAATTCGACGGCTTCCAGCGCAAGAAACTCGACCTCTTCTACGTCACGATGACGGAATACCAAAAGGGACTTTGTCCAAACGTCCTCTTCTTGAAGCCGCCCAAAATGGTGAACATTCTCGGCGAATGGGTCGCCAAGCAGGGCATCGCGCAATTTCGCACCGCCGAAACCGAAAAGTATCCCCACGTCACCTTCTTCTTCAACGATTACCGCGAAGAGCCGTTTCCGCTCGAAGACCGCGAAGTCGTCCCCTCTCCCAAGGACGTCGCGACCTACGACCAGAAGCCCGAAATGAGCAGCGTCGGCGTCACGGCTGCGGCAAAAAACGCCATTCTCAGCGGCAAATACGGCCTCATCGTTATCAACTACGCCAACCCGGACATGGTGGGGCATACCGGCTCCATCCCTGCGGTCATCAAAGCCTGCGAAGCGGTTGACCGCGGCCTCGGCGAACTCCTCGAAGCGATTGACAGCGTAGGCGGCAACGCCCTCGTCACCGCCGACCACGGCAACGCCGACCAGATGTGGGACACGGATGAACATCCTCCCGGCCCGCACACCCGCCACACGCTGAACCCGGTCGAGGTCGTGATTTACGGCTCCGGTGCCAAGGGGCGCAAGATGGCTCCGCTGAGCACAGGCCGCCTCGCCGACATCGCGCCGACGCTCCTCACGCTGATGGGCGTCCCCCAGCCGCCAGAGATGACCGGGAAGTCGCTGATCGTAGAATAATCCGGCCCGAACATACCTCCGCCCATGTTCGAAAAAGAGAAAGAGGAGTCCGAAGGCCCGGCACCGCGCACATCTTACACGATCAAGCTCACGCCCGAACAAATCGAAAAGCTCGGCGAGTGGTTTGAGAGTAAGCTGTGGGTGCCGTTCCCCGTAGATTACAGCGCCTTCGCCTACAAAGACGATAAGGTGAACGTCATCGCCTACAAATCCGGGAAACTGGTCGTAGCGGGGAAAAAGACTGAAGACTTCGTCACGAATGTTCTCGAACCGGAGATCACGGGCGCGGCATTGCTCGGCTATGACACCGTGCACCACCCGGAGTGGTATGAAGACCACGCCGGCCTCGACGAATCAGGCAAGGGCGACTTGTTTGGCCCGCTCGTCTCGGCATGCGTCATCGCCACAGGCGAGATGGTGAGCGCATGGCAGGAAGCCGGCGTGCGCGACTCCAAGACCGTCACCTCGGATAACGCCATTTTGGCTCTTGAGAAAAAGATCCGCAAGACGCCGGGCGTCATCGTAAAAGTGATGTTCACCGGCATGGAAAAATACAACGCCCTTTACCATAAATTCGGCGACAACCTGAACAAGCTTCTCGCCTGGTATCACGCCACAGCACTGGAGGACTGTCTGCCGCGCTTCGAAGCAGAACACGGCAAAGAGCCAGCATGGGGGCTGCTCGACCAGTTTTCTAAAAGCCCGCTTGTGCAGACGGAATTGAAGCGGCGCAAAGTCAAGTTTGACCTGCGCATGCGCACCAAAGCGGAGTCCGACCCGGTGGTCGCCGCAGCTTCCATCGTGGCGCGTGCGGCCTATGTGCGTGCGTTGAAAGCGCTCTCCACAGAAGCGGGCTTGACGTTGCCGAAAGGCTCCGGAGCACAGGCGAAAGAAGCGGGGATCAATCTCGTCGAGAAGCTCGGCGCGGACGCGTTCGGGCATTTTGCCAAATTGCATTTCCGCACCGCTTACGAATGCCGCGGCCTGCCGCCGCCGAAACCCAAAGTCGCCTGGGTGCGGCACTGAAAACGCCTCCGCCTCCCCCTTCCCGTCCGGACGCACAAAAGCCCGAGCCCTTTGCGGGACCGGGCTTTTTCGTTTTGAAGTGGCGGGATGGACGAGACTCGAACTCGCGACCTCCTGCGTGACAGGCAGGCGCTCTAACCAACTGAGCTACCACCCCTCAAAAGAGGCGCGACAAGGAACCCATGGATTCGTTTTCGTCAAGAGTCTTTTTTCAGAAAATCAGACAGACCGCGAAAGAAACAGGTTCTCCGGATATTTCATGAGAAGGCGCTTTGCCGCATAGCACGCCTTTTCCCGTGAAATAGCTTGGCCGGTATTGTGAAAATGTTTGCAAAGTTCCATCCGCACAAGATGCTCTCTCAGGAAAGACACCAGCCCATGAGCCAACCAGAAGAAAATAATAATTCCAGCGGAGATTGGGAAAATCAAAGTGAGCTTTATTGGAATGAACAGGAGTGGAACGCTTATTTGCAACAGAATGCTGCCGAACAAGCCCGGTTTTTATCGCTTTACTCCAACCATCGCAATTTGCCGGACCATCTGGATGTGACCGCAATCCAAATGGGTTGGGAGACAAGAGAATGGACGCCCGGAGACGATAGTGACGACGATGATGATGACGGTGACTGCACTGCCGATTCTTCAGACGGGCAATGGCCACCCTACTGCGTCGAGCAACACCCCGTCTATATAGCCACACGCGCACTTTGCAGCCTGCTCATCAGCGAATTAGAGCGCTCAAGTGCAGTAATGCCCTCGCTCATGCCCACTGCCGCAGCGCTCGCGCTCGCACGCGGCGCACACGAGATCGAGCACTTGATCGTCATGGCTGTCACGGCGATGGACACAGCGGATTTTGCCCTGGCGGTGACACTTTTGAAACGGGCATCGCGAGAGGTTAACAACACAATGGCGCTCCTCACTTCCATTGAGGAAACCGTGGCCTTGACGCACTTCGCAGGGGAATTCCGCTTCGTGCTGTTTGACCTGAGGGAAATCTGCCTGCGCGGCATCAATGATGCCAAATGGGAACTGGAAAACCCGCTTGACGGGGATTGAGCATGGACACACCGCCTCCTGCCATAAGCGCCGGAAGTCCACTTGCCGCCACGCCACCGCACCATCACGACAGCTTTGTCACTGTAAGCGAAGCGGACTTGGATTTGAACCGGCATGTAAACAACGTCATCTACCTGCGCTGGGTGCAAGATGCCGCCGTGGGGCACTGGAAAGAGACCGTGCCACCGGAGATCGCAGCCAAACATGCCTGGGTGGTGATACGCCACGAAATTGACTACAAAAAACCCGCGCACCTCGGCGATGTCCTGCGCGTGCGCACATGGGTGAGATCCATGTCCGCCCTGATCAGCGAGCGCCGTTGCCGGATATTCCGGGAGGCTGACGGCATCCTGCTGGCGGACGTATGCACGCAATGGTGTGTCGTGAATCCGGAAACAGAACGGCCACGGCGCATGGATCCGCGCATCCCGGCCCTTTTCGGCATCGAGCCGACTCGCTAAAACGTTGTTTTTATTGCGAAAGGAAACGCCCTACGCCTGCACATCCCATGAGGCACGGATGGCGCTGCTGTGGCTCTTTCCCGTCTGCATCCCCGAAAACAAATCATCATAGGCATAGGCCATAGTAGCATAGAACACCGGCAGCACAAACAGCGCGCCAACGATGCAAAGCAAACATCCCGCGAACACCAGACAACCGACTACAAGGGATAATCCGAATACCCGCCACCACTGCCGGGAAACTACACGACGGCTGATCGTCATCGCTGCCCAGAATTTGATTCGCCGGTCTATGATGAGGCTGAGCACAAACATCCACGCGATGGAAAAGTATTCAGCCACGCAGACCACGAACAGCATCCCGGCCCCAATCCCGATGAAGGCCGCAGGAGGCAAGGATTTCATAACTACTTCAAACGATGCATCTGGAGCCGTGAGCGCTGCGGCGATTGCCACGGAAGCCCCTCCGATAATGAAACCGGGCAGCATCGCCAAAAAAGCCAGTAATCCAGGTACGATACAGCCCAGAATCAGATCTTTAGTCATGCGCCGGAATCCGGAAAACACGTCTGCCAGCCGGCGGGGTTCTCCGCGTGCTCTCCCGATAAAGTAATAAAACAATCCGCCAGTAAAAATCCCCGTCAGCAGCATTTGGAAAATGGTCCCTATGGAGGGAATCATCGCGACAGCCGTGGCACATAACATGCTCACCATCATTGCCCCGAACATCGGCCAGTAATCTGTCTTGAGGAGGGCCCACCCACGCCCAATGCAATCGAAAATGTGAATCGTCCTTGCCGTGCGCAGCGCTTCCTCGATGCAAGCTTCGACGACGACCGGCACCGGTTCCTGAAGATTTTCCGGGACGGAAACCGGCGGCAGTGCGGGCGGCGGCGCGATGCTGGCAAACTCCGGGAAATCGCCGAGCGTCTTCCACTCCGGAGGCTCGACTTCGGCAAGACGCGCCTTCGTCTGGAGATTCGCCAAATTGCGCCCGATCCAGTTTTTGACCAGTTCTGCATCCGCCGGCCCGTATTCGCGTCCGTCGGAACCCACGATGATAAATGACATTCCGTGCAAAGTGCCAATGCCGCGTGAAGGAGCAAGCCAGCAAATTTCGCAAGATCCACCTCGTCCTTACGTTGAGCGAGACCGGAGCGGCAGGCAGAGTGGAAGCGGCGTCCCGCCGCTTTGAAGCCAGAAGCGCCTCTCGCGCTTCTCAACGGGACGGCGGCTTGATTTCCCTCAGGAACAGTGTCACCTTGGGCAAACTTTCCCAATTTCATCTCAAACCTGAATTACGATGTCCAACCCTCCCAACCCGAACGCCAATTTCCTCATCTACAACACGGCAAACGACGACGTGAGAGTCGAGGTTTACCTTCAAGACGAAACCATCTGGCTCACCCAAAAGGCGATGGCGGAACTGTTCGGCGTCGAAGTCGCTACAATCAATTATCACCTTAAGGAAATCTTCCAAAACGGCGAATTGTAAGAGCTTGGAACTATTCGAAAAATTCGAATAGTTCAAAAAGAGGGTAACCGGAACGTCTCCCGCGAACTGGATTTCTACAATCTCGATGTCGCAATTTGCCGAGAGTGTGAATGCGTTTTTATCTTTCAACCGCTATGAGGTTTTGGAAGGAAAGGGGCGTGTCTCCAAATTGCGGGCCGATAAAAAAGCGATTGGCGAATACGATGAGTTTAACAAAACACAGAAAATTATTTCTGATTTTGACAAACACTTGAAGGGATTGGAAAACGAGATTCGCTAGCAAGGTAGAATGTTAAGGCAAGGAAGACGCACTTCCCTTTCCGTCTGTTCACTCCAATAAAAAGGTCTCCACGTTGGCCGGAGAAACCATGCTCACCCCAACGGTATCGGGATAGGCCTCGCTCCACGCTTTCAGGGTTCGCACCTTAGTGCGCTTTCCCGAGGCATCCCATTTGAACTCAAACGCACGAAGTTTCCCGAAATTTATGTAAATTTCAGGAATTGATTCCTAAAATTCCAAGATAGGTTCTTCGCTATTTT
>JAITXH010000137.1 GCA_031284845.1 Puniceicoccales bacterium
CATCGGCACGGGTGCCCCAAAAAGTGCTCCGGCGCGTAGCCGTAATCGAAGGTCAACTCTTCTCCGGAGGCGATGGCACGTATGGCGTAGATGCGGATATGCCCGCGCTCACATACGGTCTGGCAATTCTCCGCACACGAGTGGTTGATGTATTTTGCCGGATTGTCCGGGATGTCGCCGTCGAGATCGTAGCGCTTATTCAACTCGAAGAGATAGACGCGTCCGGCGTCCCCGGCGGCGGCTTCGCGGGCAAGGCCACGGCGGCGCGCTTCGGCCTTCGTCACGCGCTCGCCTTTGTATTCGATCACAAATTCTCCGGGGGTGATGGCACGCGCGGCAAAGACGCCGGTGCCGTGTATCGGTGAGCGTCGCAGGACAAATGCCGGGGCGTCGCAGGTTTTCATCACTCGGCTTTTAACATGCGCCGCATGAGCAAGTTGACGCCTTCTTGCGGAGTGTGCCCACCGTAGAGCACGCTGTAAAGCTCTTCGAGGATGGGCGCGGTTACGCCTTTTTCGCGGGCGAGTTCGTGGAAACAAGCCGTGGCATGGTATCCCTCTACGACGGCGTGGTGTGTGGCGAGGTAGTGTGCGACCGTCTCGCCGGGCGTCACCAGTATCTCGCCAAAGGCGCGGTTGCGGCTCCACTCGCCGTGTGCTGTGGCGATGAGATCGCCGATGCCGCTCAAACCGTAAAAAGTTTCCGCCTTGCCGCCCGCCGCTGTGCCCAGACGCACCATCTCCTGCAAGGCCCGCGTGAGGAAGGAAGAGCGGGCGTTTGAGCCGTAATGCAGCCCGTCGCAGATGCCCGCGCCGATGGCGTAAATGTTCTTCAATATGCCGCCAAGCTCCACGCCGGCGATGTCCGTAGAGCGATAGACGCGCAGTGTCGCGGTGCTCACAGCCTCCTGCACGCGCCGTGCGATTTCGTCATCTTTGTCCGAGGCGAAAACCACCGCGCCGGGCAAGCCGCGGGCGACTTCGGCGGCATTGGACGGGCCGGATATCACGCCGTGCGTGCGGCCACGAAGCGTCTCGGCGAGCACCTGTGTGGGCCGAAGCAGCGTTCGTTGTTCCAGACCTTTGGAGAGGGAGATGAAAATGCGGGCGTGCCAAGCGCTGTCGAGCACCGGGCTGATCTGGTTGGCGAGTGCGCGCAATGCCTTGGACGGGCAGGCCAGCAGCACGGCATCGGCTTCCATGAGCGGGGGGCGTGGCTCCAACGCGATCTGGATGTCTTCGTGCAAAGAAGTTCCCGGTAGATAGTCTTTGTTTTCCCGTGTGGAGGCGAGCGCGGTGGCATGTTCGAGCCGCCGCGGCACGAGCGTCACAGCGTGCCCGGCGCGGTGCAAATGTATGGCCATGGCAGTGCCCCAGGCCCCGGCTCCAAATATGCAAAAGTTCATCAGAAAAAGAGTTGTGAAAAAGAAAAGACAGACATCTCAGCGGGCACTCGTGTCGCGCACCGTAGCGGCCCACGCTGCGACGGCCTGCACGGCGGCAACGCCAAGCTCGGCAAAGGGTTTGGCAAAGCCGGGCGGGTTTTCCGTAAGACCGAGCAAATCATGGATGACGAGTATTTGCCCGTCGCAATCCGGCCCGCTGCCGATGCCGATGAGCGGCACCTCCAATGCGTCGCGAATCGCCCGCGCAAGTGCCGGTGCGAGCATCTCGCCCACGATGGCGAAGACTCCCGCACGTTCAACGGCGAGCGCATCGGCCTGCACGGACTCAAACTCGGCGGAATCCTTCGCGCCAAACTTTTTGTAACCGCCGAGCTGGCGCACCTGCTGCGGTTGCAGCCCGACGTGCCCGCACACCGGCACCCCCGCCGCGACCAGCCGTGCGATGACAGGGGCGAGGGCCGTGCCACCCTCGATTTTCACGCCGTCCGCACCCGCCTGAAGCAAGCGGGTGCAAGCGTGCAGCACGCCTGGAAAATCATCATGCGCGACCCCGAACGGCACATCGGCAACGAGCAGTGCATCTGTCTTGAACCGGGCGACGGCTGCGGTGTGGTGGACCATCATGTCGAGCGTGACGGAGACCGAATTTTCGAATCCCAAAATGGTATTCCCCACTGAATCTCCAACGAGGAGCAAGTCAGCGCCACCGTGGCTGGCGATACGCGCCGTGACAGTGTCGTAGGCGGTCAGGCAGACCAGGGCTTTCGTCCGCTTGGCTTGCCGGATAGTCTTCGTTGTGACTTTCATGGGACAGTGCTTAAACAGCAGGAGTGCCTGCCGCTCAATACAACAATTTGTGGAAATCGAGGCAGAACAATTGCCGGGTTCGGCAAAGGCTGGTAGGCATGGCGTTCACGACATTGCTGCCTGTCGCCAAGGAGGGAAAATATTTCAATTCTCTTCTGATGACACTTCGTGATGTGCCCGATCTGCGGCGTAAAACTGGGCCGTTTCTTGATCAATGAAGGCTATTTGCCGCCATCGTATTCATTTTTTGGATACGCATTTTGAGAATTGAAGGCGGAAATGGATATGTTGTCTTTCCGCTTCTTGAAGTTTTTCATGAAATTGAGAAACGTTTTCTAAGAAATTGTCAAAAAACCATATTTATTTGTATTATAATAAGTTGCGATTTGTAGTTTTCACGATTCGTTTCAAGGAAAATCAGTTGACAACGCCCCGTAATCGGCACGGCATTACGGATGTCCAAGAAACCTCATCTCATCGCCATGAAGCCTGCATTCCCCAAAAACTCCCTGTTCACCGTAACCTCGAAAAAAATCATCTCCGGAGTGCTTTTTTGTTTTGTCGGCGTGCTTTCGGCTTTGGGAGGCGAGCTTAGTTTTCGTCTCCCCGGAACCCCTTTCGCTTCGGAAGAGTCTTACCTCTTTAGATACTGGGAGAGCTTGGGGGAAGTCCGTATCTCCGGTATCTCCTCTCAGGATAATGCGGGAATACTATCTTCCGGAGTAAAAAAAGCCTTTGATCTACCGCTTCATCTTGCTTTCAACCCCGCTTCAAACTATCCTTCACCCTTGGGAATAGGGTTCGAATTTGCCCTTTTTGATAGCCGTCTGATCTGGCTGGATGACAAACAAGTTCGCTTGCATCTTCCGAGTGGGCAGGTGGATTTCTTGTCCTTTGATAAACAGAAACAAACCTTGAAGGGGCAAGGTTGGCTAGGGGAATTCCAGCAACGAGGCAATCAAGTCATTCTTAAAGCCTCTTCCGGCTGGGTTTTGACTCTTTCCGGAAACCGTCTGATTCGAATGCGCTCACCGGAGGGCGTCACTCTGGAAATCGTCCGGAAAACGGATGGGACACAACAATTACTGCGCGAGGGGTCCGCATTGGTTACCTTGTCCCCAGATTG
>JAITXH010000191.1 GCA_031284845.1 Puniceicoccales bacterium
AGGGTGGCACCATTTTCGTTCAGATTTCCGGTAAAAGCGTAAGAGGTAGTAGCGGCGGTTGCATACTCGCCGACATACAATGTTTTGGTGCCGCCACCCTGGGCATAGACCTCACTCGTGGTGTTGTTCTCAGGAGAGCTCAGGAGCCAGTTCACATGGGCATCCGAAGCAAGTGCTAGAGCGCCGCCCGCAGCTCCGGTCATCCACACTCCATAGCGATTATCTCCGTAGGGGATGGCTTGATCGTTTTGCACAAGGACGATCCCGGTATTAATAGAGATGCCGCCGCTGAACGTATTAACGCCAGCAAGCGCCAATGTGCCACTCCCTGTCTTGAGAATGCCCCCTTGTCCGCTGATGACGCCATTGACGGTAAGTGGTGTGTCCGTCCTGAAAGTGTTTAAGGGCGTGTCCAACAGGGGGTTAGGATTACGGTTCGGATTAAGGGTCAAGGAGATGCCGCGGTTGGCCTCCAATGTCAGGGCGAATCCCGTCGAGCGCAAGGTCCCGCCTGCATCAATTGTCAGATTCCTGGCAAAAAAGGTCGTCGGAAGAGCACCCAGAGCACGCGCATTGTTTATGACAACAGTGCCTGCTTTGATGGTCAGACCGCCCGTGTAACTGTTGCTGGCGTTCGTCAGCCCCCATGTGCCTGCCCCATCCTTGACTACCGACAGTTTCCCGCCTTCGGGGTCTACCAACCGCAAGCCTATCTCGTTATAATTGGTCGAAACTGTCGGGTCTCCATTCGAGTTCCCGGCCAAAGTGAGCGTGCGATCACCGCGCCCCGAATACGCCACGGGGACATCCTCGGAGAAAAGCACCCGGTTGTAATTGGTATGCGGGGTGCCACTCGTGATGTTCGAAGCGATAGTCGCGCCATTCTGCCCTATAGTGAAACTGCGGTTGGTCTCTGTCGTGACGACCCCATCTGGAGTCGCATTGCCACCGGAGAAACTCAAGGTGCCGCCATCGAGCACCAAGCTACCCGCGCCGGAACCCGCACCCAGACGGCTGGCTACCCCGTTATTCCCTATAAGGGTGTTGTCGGCGGTGTCTCCCCCGGCCAATTCCAGAGTCCCGCCGAGCACGGTCACTGTGCCTGTAAATGTATGGAGACCGCCTGCCAAAGACAGTGTGCCCTGTCCCCGTTTCAGCAGCGATGTATTCTCCCCGATGATCACTCCGCCGGCGGAAGTGAAAGTATGGTTTGTGGCACTCTCCACCGTGATGCGGCCCGGCCTGACATCAGCCGTGATCCTCACAAGCGGAGCAGCGCCGGAGAAGATGACTGCGTCGCCATTCTGAAAAGCTGCGGTACGGTCCGCGCCGATGATGAATTCGTCCATCCAGTTTTTGGTGGTGCTCTGGTTCCACTCATCACTGTTTTCGCCCTGCCATGTCAACTTCGTGTTCCCTGTGGCAATCACAAGATTGACCTTGCCTGAATCAATAACCACCATCGGCAGTGCTACGCTGTCGCGCAAGACGGGGATGCCCTGCACACCAAAATTTAAGCCATCAAAAGAATCTGTCGCCGTAAAATTGATTAATGAATACGTGCCGTTGCGAAACACACCGTCGTCCGACTCGAAGTAAAGCACAACCGGATTGCTGTGGGTGCCTTGGACATTAAGGTTTTGGGTGTAAATGGTATCATTTTGATTTGTGACGCCGCTCTCCACCGTGAGGTGAAGTTTGGAGTCGCTTCCCAAAATCAGATCCCCTGAAAGGCGCAAAGTCTCCACCGTGTCATGCCCGCCCACGCTTAGCGTGTGCCCGCCAGCGACGCGCGCCGAACCGGTGATGTCTGTGAAAACGCCGTCATCGTTTGTATGCCCCGCCTTGGATTCAAACTGTGCGCTGCTCAACGTGAACGCGCCATTGCTGAGTGATGCCTTTGCGCCGTCTGCCAATTGCAGGGCCGTAGTCGAAGGCGGTGTGCTGCCGGCAAAATTAACACTGCTTCCGGCGGTTTCCACCACGGTGGCACCGCTGAAAACAGCGCCCTTGGCAAAGTCCACTTTCGCAGGCCCATTCACCGCAAAGGAATAGCCAGAGCCACCATCTTCCACTTGTTCTACAAAGGTCAATTCCGTGCCCGGCGCGGTTGCTTTGAAGATGGTGCTTGCAGTCAATATCACCGGCAACTCAAAGGAAGCCTCTCCAGATACGTTGAGATCCCCCGTATTTCCAAGAGTCAGCACGACGCCGTTGATTCCGGCTGTCGAGGTGATTCTACCGCTGTTGACCTCTAAATTACCCGGCTGGATAAATTGGTTTCCAGACAATTCCCAACGCCCACGGGTCAATGAACCCGTGACGCCATTGACCGTTATCTTTGTCGTGAAATTGTCGCCAAGGCTTTTGGCGGGGGTGCGCAAAAGCCCTTCGCTGTGAATCGTAATGTCCCTGTCCTCGGCGAGCAATTGGGTGCCGGTGCGGTCGCCTATGATTTCCAGTTCACCGCCGAGCACATCCAAATCAACATCGATCTGGTTATAGATGATCCCCGCGCCGTTTCTGCCAAAAGTCATCACATTAGTGACGCCGTCCTTCACGAACCGTCCTCCACCTTCGAGCAAGCGCGTAAAATCGTAGGTTCCTGCCGCGAGTTTGTAGATAAGGCTTGTCCCGGCACGCAGGGAGATGCTGCCTTCTCCTCCCAAGGCCACATTGGCGACGATGCCGTCGCCCACAGACACTGTGCCGCCCTGGATGCTGACCTTACCCGTGAAGTCGTTCCACGTCAGGATCGTCATTGTGCCGCTGCCCGTCTTGGTCAGCCCGGTCTCGCCCGACACACCATGACCGGTGCCGGCGCTCGCGGCATTGAAAGTATAATTGAAAGGATGGCTGTCTTCGTCCGGCCATGCGTTCACCACCCAAGACACTGGATTCACGCGCCCCTGAATCGTCACATCCTGGCCTGCGGGGTTGGCCGTGTTATCGAATATTACCGCATCCGCAGTGTAAAAGTAATCGGCGCTCCCAGCGCGATTCACCCAATTATCGGTCATGGGCGCAGAGTTGTCTTTCGGAGTGGTCTGCCAGAGCGTATTGCCATTCGTGCTCCTCCACGTCAGCGTCTCAGCAGTTCCTTGGACGGTGAGCCGGATCACCTTCTCCACAGGGTCGGCGGTGAGCCTGTAGCTAGTGCGCTCGGCGAGTTGCGAAGGCGAAAGGAGGCTGGAAGTCAGATTAGAATCCATGGGCAGACTTCCGTAGGTGAATAGGACATAGTTGCGTTCCTGCGCAGGATTCACCGGGTTGCCCGTGAAATTCAAGTCCAGCTTGGCACCGGCCAAGTCCAGCGGGCCGCTCACTTCAACACGGTCATTGGCACTTTCGGCCAAATTGGCATTGCTCAAATCAAAAGCGATTTTTCCGCTCACACCCAACCTATCCACCTTAAAGACGGCTGCCTGTGTCGAATCTGCACCGACCTGAAGACTCGCGCCCGTCTCCCACGTAAGATAGCCCCCCCGCCCTTCCCAGTTGCCGCCTATGCCCAAAGTGGCATCTGCCTTCACAGCGATAGTCGCGTTGGCACCGAGCGCCCTTTCATTCAGCAGCGCGAGAGTCCCCTCCAGCACCGTCACAGTGCCGGCGAAACTGTTCACATTGCGCACGGTAAGCGAACCAGAGCCGCTCTTCTCAAAAGTGCCCGTGCCGGCAATGCCCAGTCCGATATTTTCCCCCGTGGAAAACGTCCAGTCACCGACGCCGGTGACTTGCACTGCAGATGGCGTCACCACACCAGAGACTTGCACATTGCCGCCCTCGGCGCTGGAAAATATTGCGGTGTTGTTGTCGCTCCAGGGTTTAATGCCGCTGGAAAACCAATACTCATCGGCGGGCGCGGTGCTCCAGACACCGTCGGTGCCATCGGAAGGCGTCTGCCAAATGTAGTTATCGGCACCCGCCAGAGGCGCGATGGCGAGGGCACTTGCCGCGGCCAACAAGGCGCGTCGGGCTGAACGTGAACGGAGAAGGGCTAAGCAAGACATAAGTGAATGCGTTAAGAGAGAGTTAGACTTAAAAGTTTTTTTCACCGACTTTTCAAAAGAGGGGTGTGTTTCGGGGTGATGGTTTCTGCCGCTCCGCCGCTTCATTGCAAGGTCTATTTCCCGTTGGCGGTAACAAGCGTGCAACACCTTAACCCGGATGTTTCACGAGTATTCGGACTAAGAACGCGTCCAGAGGCGTTCAAAATCATAATTGGTCCGTTGCCCGGTGAGAAAAAGATGCACGATGACTTCAAAAGCGTCCACCACGCACCACCCACTAGCCGACTGAGACTCTGTGCCGACAAGCGTGGCATTGGCATCAATCAACGCCTTTTGCGCGGCGATACGCAGGGCACGCAGGTGCGGCTCGGAGTTCCCCGTGGCCACGATGAAAAAGTCTGTCACTGCCGATCTCCCGCGCACATCAATCACGCGCAGGTCTTCTGCTTTCTTCTCCTCAAGCGCCTCCACGCAGGCCGTCACCAATAGCGGCGTAGGCAAGGCCTCCGGCGCAACGGGCGCAACGGGCGCAGGAGTGCGCCGGAGCGGGCGGGCGGGCGTTTTCTCAGGAGCGGCGGACGCAGGCGTCGCGCTTTTCCTCCTTTTCACCACTCCGGTAAGCCGGGGTGCCGTCGTTTTTTTCACGGTGTGCGGCTTTGAAGAAGCCTCTGGTTTGGAGCGGGTCGGAGTCTTGGGCATCTGCAAAAAAAAGAGAAAAGAGAAAAGTTTTGCTCAACGATAAAATCGTTCGCGTTCAATGAGGCGCGACACCGCCTCAGGCAAGAACAAATCCACAGGAGCACCGCGTGAGAGCCGTGCGCGGATCTCCGTCGAGCTGATGTCCACACGGCGCACAGGCAACTCCAACAGGCGCACCCCGGCATCCAATCCCTGCGGGCGCTCCGGTGGCGGGCTTTCCGCCCGGTGCGCCACAGCGAAGCTCACCAGCTTGGCCAACTCGCCGATGCGAAACCATGTTGCCAGCCGTGCGAGTTGATCCGCACCAATTATCCAGAACAATTCCGCATCCGGGAAACGCCCGTGAAAATACTCTGCCGTATGCACCGAGTAGCTTATCCCGCCACGGCGGATTTCCCAGTCAGACACCTCCCAGCTCGGGCCGTGCTGCGCCACCGCCGCGCCCACCATCGCAAGACGCGCCGCCGCCGGTGCTACCGGAGCGCCCTCCTTCAGCGGCGTCTGCGCCGCCGGAACGAAGATCACCCTGTCCAGCCCCAAGGCCTCCCCGGCCTCTTGCGCGAGAATCAAGTGCCCGATGTGGGGCGGATCGAAAGTGCCGCCAAGGATGCCCGTTTTTACCCGCATTAGAGTTTCCCGAGTTCGGAGGAGCGCGTTTTGGCCGCATGGACCACTTCGCCGAAAATGCCCCGCAAGTCGTGTTTTGCCAACACCTGAAGGCCGGCAAAAGTCGTGCCATTGGGCGAGGTGACCGCATTGCGGAGCGTCTCCGGAGACTCTCCGGTCTGCTCCAGCAATTTTGCCGCCCCGATAAACGTCCCGCGCACCAGCATACGCGCCATCGCTGCAGAAAGACCGGCACCTTCTGCAGCTTTTTCAAAAGCATCCACCACCTCGAAGAAAAAGCCCGGCCCGCTGCCGCTGGCGGCGCACACAGCGTCCATCAACGCGGCCTCGCTACGGACGACCTTTCCCACGCATCCCAGATATTTCTCCACCAGCGCCGCATCCTGTGGCGGCATCGAGGCAGGCGCCGTCCAGACAGAGACGCCGGAGCGCACTTGCGCCGGCGTGTTGGGCATGACGGCAGCGACGCTGCGTGCTTCCGGGAAAAAGGCGGCAAGACGCTGCACAGAAAATCCGGCCATGATGGAGATGACGAGCTTGCCTGCAGCCAACTCGCCCAGACGCGGATCAAGCAACTTGAATTGTTGCGGCTTGCAGGCGATCACAAGCGTCTCAGCACCATCCAGCAAGTCGTCAATCCCGGAGGCAAGCCGGATGCCGGTAGCTGCGGCAAGCGCTGGTGCGCTGGTGCCTGAACCGCCGAGGCAGGCCATGGCGCTAGGTGGCACCACGCCGCCGGAAATCAACCCGCGCACGATGGCACCGGCCATCTTCCCGGCTCCCAGAAAAACAATTTCACTCATCGCCGGAGTCAGCTTTTCAGTTTTTCGGGAAGCGTGCTTTCCAGTCGCTCGATGATAGCAGGCGTGACGGCCACGCCGCCCAACGCGAGTGCGCGCACGGCTGCACCGGCCACGGGCGGGATATGCGGCACGACGGTAACTGCGCCCGGAAGCACTTCCTGTAAGCATTTTTTAAATACGCCCGCGCCCGGTTCGTTCAACACGACGCCGCCCGTGATGCCAACTTGCACCTTGCCGGAGACAAATTGCAGCTTGTGCGCGACTGCGACGACGGTCTCCAGGACGGACCTCATCGCGTCTTCCAACACCTGCCCCGCCACGGCATCACCGTCCGCAGCGGCCTGTGTGACAAACTTGGCGAGCGAGGCGATTTCCGTCTTGGTCATCGGCTGACCCGGATTTTCGAGACTGTTTTGATGCAGACGCTGGGAAATCTCACCGTATTCCGAGAGCTTCAATGCGCTGAAGATGAGCCTTTCGAGGGCCGTCGCCGGGCCACGCCCGTCAATGGCACGCAACGCCGCCTTGATGCCACGGACGGCCAGATCGTAGGCGCTGCCTTCGTCGGACACGAGGAAGTCCACGCCGCCCGCCTCCCACTCACGTCCGTCGGCGGCACGCCCGTAGCACTTGGAACCAGTGCCGACGATGAGCACGATACCGGAGCCGACGCCAAACGTGGCGGCATGCAGAGCGCGGGTATCATTGGCCACTTCAAATCCGGAGATTTTCACTGACGGGAAACCGAGCACGAGTTTCGTGACTAGTTGCGCGGCGGAGGAATCGTTAACGCCCGCCATGCCGAAGAATGCAGCGGCATAATTGGGTTTGAAGCCGAACTGTTTGGCGGCATCGCTAAGGGTGGCTTCCAGATTAGCGGCGGCGACCTGTGGCCCTGCCGTGTTGATGTTGGACGAGTTACCCGTAGCGAAGGCGAGGCAACGTCCATCAGGCGCGACAACGAGTGCGCGTGTGTTGGTGCCGCCGCCGTCAACGCCGGCGTAAAGGGGAGTTGGCGTGGAATTCATGCAAGCGCGATGGAGTAAGTAGTAGCGGGAAAAGCACAATCTCCAAAGCCGCCTATTTTGGGAAAAGCAGGGTTCGGAGAACCTGAGTTTGGGATGCCAGCACTCTCGCCGGGCATTAACAACTAGCCATTGGCCAATCCCTTTCGGACATGGCGACGGATAAGTGCCCATAGACCCAAAAACAACGCGAAACACAACGCCAGTATCCATGCGTCCGGTGCGGGGGCTTCCTGCAAATCAAAACCTTTGTTCGCCGAAAGTGTCTGCTTTTGAGCGAGTTCAAGCATCTTCCATTGAGCACTGTTCTCCACCACGATATACGAACCGGCACTCGTCAACACGCCACTCGCACGGCTGGCTTCGAGAATCGGGCGCCGGAGGTCTTTTTGAGAATGCAGGCTCTGGCGGCGTTGCAGTTGCCATGCCTCCGCGCCCAAGGCCCAATGGGATTGCGCCGGGAACTCCACAATCTCAGGAGATGCAGAAAACGCACCGGAACCGGCATCCCAAAATTGCAGCGGAGCGGCAGAAACATCCTCTCCGGTGAAGATGCACAATGAAGGCGCAGCGGCGGCAAGCCAGCGGATTTCCTTCCCGGCGCGGACTGGCACAACAGAGGGCGGCAGCGGAGCACTTTCCTGCGTTGTCCTGGCACCAAGGGCAATGTAAGCTTCCTTTTTCGTTTTGCTGTTGAGCACACGGATATCTTCGAGGCTCGGCCACTGATAGTGGAGGACTTCGTTAGTCTCCGGGCGCAACACGGGCACCCATGACAGCGGTTGCACCTTCTTTCGCGCCTGCTCGTCCTGAGTTTGAGGCGCTTCAACGGGTTGCTTATTGCGCAAAATCGTCAGACGCAAATTGCGCCATTTTTCCGGCGCACCATTCAAGCGCTCCGGTGAAAAATAAATGCCGACGGCACGGAGCAAGGCGTTGTTGGCATCAAAACCGCCTCGTTCCTGTAGCCACGTCTTCGCGTCCGGCACGGAAATGGATTTTCCCCCGTCGTCCGCCGATTCGAAAGTGCGCGTCTCGTAGTTGGCAAGAATGACAGTGCGCACGGGAGCATCTGGCGTGGCGGCAGAAAGCAGGGCGGCAGAGAGGCCTTCCGGCGTCCAATTCTGCCCGCTTGAGAAATCCACAATAGCACATGTCTCAGTCTGCAACGGAACAGGTTTGAGCAAGTGTTTCCCGTTGGAGGCGAGCACCCCTCCAGAGCGGACAATCAGGGGTTTTACCGGGACGCCTCCGGAGATATCCACCGTGCGCTCGCCAATGCGCACAGCATCCGCAAAACCCGTTGGGAAGAGAAAGGAGAGGCGCACTTCACGCGACCCTTTGGGTGGCACTGGAAAAACACGAATACTCAACCGTCCCTCGTCCTCATAACGCAGAATAGCGGGATCTTTGAATCTCGTCGTGATTTCACGATAAACCCACTCTGCCGCCTTTCGTTCGATGATTTTTCCGTCCACCCATTCTTTGCCGATTTTCAGCTTCAGCCCGCTCACCCACACCCCGGGCGGCACCACGATATCTGCGGTAAATTCGGTTTCCTCTCTGGCGGAGGAGGAGACGGACAAGGTGACGTGTGTCTCGGTCTCAGCCCCGGCGGAAGAACTTACCACGTTCACATGGTCAATGGTTGTCGTCGTATGGGGCCTTACTCCCATTACAAGACGGCTACGCGAGCGTGAGCCAGCACGTGTATTGAAGAGTTCGGCATATAGATTGTTTCCCCATGAATAACGGGTTTTAGGCGGATTGTCGTCCACGAAGGTGTGCCAAAGCTCATTAAAGCGCACATTGGACAGAAGGAGATTGTCGAAGACACGCCAGTTATACCAATTGGTGAGATAGGGGATTTGCGTGCCTTTTTTGAAGTCTTCCACCTGCCGCAATACGCGCTCTGCACGCCATTGAGTGACGGGCGATACGACATCGGCGGTATAGGTGCTGGAGTATTGATGGGCCAGCATCTGGTGCAAGGCATGGCGGTCGAACTCCACTTCCGCCGCGAACCCAAGCGGGAGCACAGCCAGCGCGGCTGCAGCCAGCAGGCACAGACGTAAGCGTTTCCCGGGTGCAGCGGCTTTTGCTTCTTTCACATCGCGCCGGAGAGCTTGCAAATGCAGCACAAAAAGCAACACAGGCGCGAGGATGAGGCACCCGCCACCCAGAATGACAATTGCGCATATCGCAAAGGGCAGAAACGGTAGAAAAACAGCGAAAAAATAAAGGGTGAACGGAAACAGTATCCATCGCAGGGCGCGCAAGGCCGAGTCATGCACGGTGTGCTGCCCGGAATTGGGAATGGTAAGCGCAACGGCATTCAGAATGAGCAATGCATAAGGCCAGATGCTTTGGAAGTCCGCCGGAAATGGAATTTCGGCATTCAATAACAACCCGCCCAAAGGAAGCACGAGCGAGATGAGGAGCGTGAACAGGATGCGCAACGTGGGCCATCTACTGCCGTTTCTCCAGACGTAATTGCCGACCCACGACAGACCGCGAAGCCAGGCGACAAAGAAGACCGCTGGAAAGACGATGAATACGAAGGTGTAAACTGCCTGCCAAATTCCTACGCCAAGCTGGTTTCCAGTGGGGATGAAAACGATTACAATAAAATAGAACGCTCCGGGCACACCGGCCGCAGTCGCAAGCGAGAACATACAATCTTTCACTGCGGATAATTTTGAGGGAATGCAGGCTATGCACCACAAGGCGCATAAGGCACCGGGAGTCATCGCCGCAAATTGCACGAAGCCATACGAATCGCCGAGTATCCATGAGGCATCCGAAAGACTGTCGAGTGCTTTATCAGACAGGAAATAAAATGCGACGAGGTGCCCGATTGAGGCCAATCCGGGGAGCACTTGTTCCCAGAAGGTTAAAACGCGGGTGCGGTATTGGGCATAGGCGACAGCTCCCACTGAAAGCAAGGCGGGCAACGCGCTTGTGAAAAGCAACAGGAATGCGATTGTATGGGCATCCCATGTCTCAGGAGTCGCGACAGCCCAAGCAGGGCGTTTATTCATTTCATCCCAAAAAATCCAGAACACCAGAGCGTTAATGGCGGTAAGCACAAGCGCGGGCGCGGCTACAGCTAGCAAGCTGACGATAGGACTTTTCAGAAACCCGGGAAGGAGCTTGTGCGGTGTTGTA
>JAITXH010000044.1 GCA_031284845.1 Puniceicoccales bacterium
AGGCCCGTGATTACTTCTGGTCTGGTATCCACAACTTATCTGGCGGCTGGCAAGAGTGCAAAACTCAGCGTGAATGCCACAGGGACCAAGCCACTCAAATATGAATGGAGTAAAGACGGACAAGTCGTCAGCACGAGTGCCACCTACACGGTGAAAGCTGCAAAAAACTCGAATGCCGCTGATGGTATCTACACGGTGAAAGTTTACAACGCCGTCGGCTCTGTAAGCGAAAGCACCCGGGTGGAAGTGATTGTGCCGGCCTATATCGCCGGACAACCCGAATCCGTCAATGCCGTTGCCGGCGACAATGTGAGCTTTACGGTCACTGCCGGAGGAGACGGCCCTTTCACCTACCAGTGGAAACTCAACGGCAAGGCGCTCTCCAGCGGATCGGGCTTTTCCGGTGTAAACAGCAGGACGCTCACCGTAAGCGCATCCAAGGCCACGGCAGGTAAATATACCGTGGAAGTCAGCAACGACGGCGGCAAGACCAAGGTCACCAGCAAAGCCGCAACACTTAAAGTGCTCGAATCGCAGAGCAGTGGAAGCAGCGGAAATGCGCTGGCCCCCTCTTCCCTGCCTGTTGGCTCAAAAATCAGTTACACGACGACACGCACTTCCGGTGGGTCAAAAACAGCCTATTCCAAATACTTTGTTTTTGAAAAAGGCGGAAAGTTTTCACAAGCAGACATCTTGACCGGGACATATACCTATTCAACCACCGGGAAAAATTCAGCCACCTTCACATACTCCTGGGCGACAGGAAAAGCCGTCACCACATCGAGAAAAGAAAACGGTACGGTGACCTTGACCTTTACAGGCACAACTGTCTCCGGAAACCCAGAGGGCACTTGGACTTGTTCCGGAAGGACGACGACTGGCACCGCCAGCTCGGTGGCGTTTACGGAAAGCGGAAGTTTTGTCCTCACCCTCTGATTCGCGCATTTCAGCGCTCCATAAGGCGGGACCATTTCCACGGCCCGCTTGGGTAGGGTCGTTAAGGTCTTTAGTGTCCTTAACGACCTTAATATTGCGCTCCCGATACACGGCGTAGCCTGTTTCTCAAAAGGCTCTAAAGAGAGAATTTCGGCACAAATGGTAACAGCCCGCCGAAAAAAAATGCGCCATGGCGCCAGCGTCACACAAAACGCCCGTGGCGCAGAAAGTGAATAGTCTGGCGAATAGCGGCAGCATTACGCGTGATAAATGTGTGCGTGGCTGGCAAGACGCGATGGTCTCTCATGCCTTCGAGCCGGGTGCTTTCCACGGACACTTTGCCGTCGTTGGGGCCTGAGAAAAAAAATGCGCTGAAGAACCAATCCAGTGAGCGTCTGCCAGCGAGAATGCCTGTCTCAAAATCGGCGGCCCCGAGGCGCTGCGGCGTCGAGTCTGCGCCGGTGCCGAGTTCCTGCCCTGCGGCTCCGTTGATCTGCTGAAAAAGCCTCCAGTGCCGGAGGCGGTCAACGATCTCGCTGCCGTGGTTGGGTGGTGCAAGCATGACGACGCGCCCGAGCAAAGGCGGATGCGGGTGGCGGCGCAGGTAACTGCGCACGAGAATGCCGCCCATGGAGTGCGTGACGAAATGAATGGCGCCCGCGCCGGCCTCTTCGCATCGGCGGACGGCGGGAGGAAGAGCGCTGTCGGCAAGTTGTTCAATAGATGCGCTGCGCGAGGGGTAGGAAATGCAGTGCGGCACAAAACCGGCATCACTCAGCGCCGCCGACATACGCATCAGGGAGCGGGTCGAACGGCAGAGGCCGTGGAGAAGGAGGACATGTTCGGCAGGCATGGGCGGGTGGCAGCGGCTGTGCAAACGGAGAACGGCACGAGGCAACCCGGATATATCACGGGGATCCAGCCGGCTAGCCCGGCCTTTCCCAGCTCTCATGAAATATGCGGGCGGGCGTCACGCTTTCGCCAAAAACTTCGGCAGCAGATATTCTCCGCAACTCGTAAGCGATGCCAGGCGCGGGTAATCCGCCTCGGGCACTTCGATACCGTGTTTTTTTCGCAGTTCCATTACGATGTCGAGAAAGTCCATCGAATCCAAACTGAGCTGGTCGCGAAGGCGAACTTCGGGAGCCACGTTACTTAGGTCCTCGTCGGGCGCGATTTCGGCGATGATGTTGAGGACGATTTTTTGCACCTGTTCCTTGGTCATGTGCGCGGTCTGTTTTTGTGAGTGAATGTTATTTGAAGAAAGAGGGGACGCGGGGACGATGTCAGCCGCGGTATTTTCCGACGATGAGCACGGAGTTGATTCCGAGCATGCCAAAAGAGTTGTTGAGAATCGTGCCCACACAGTCAACCCGCTTTGCGGTGTGCAGGACAAGTCCGGGCAGGGCGCATTCGGGGTCGAGGTTATCCACGTTGATGGTGGGGTGGATAATGCCGTCGGTGAACGAAGGGAGGTTCGCGGCCAGTTCCAGAGCACCGGCGGCGCCCATACAGTGGCCGATGAAGCTCTTCGTATTATTGATATGCGTATCCGGGCAATTTTCAAAAATCGTGCCCAGAGCGCGGCATTCCTGAATATCGCCCAGCGGGGTGGCCGTGGCGTGGGTGTTGACGATGTGGATGTCTTTGGGGAGCAGCCCGGCGCGTTCGAGTGCGATGCGGATGCACCCGGCCTGGCGCTCGGGGTTGGGGAGCACATCGTTGGTAGCATCGGAGTTGATGCACCAGCCGAGGATTTCGCCGTAGATGTGCGCACCGCGCCGCACGGCGTCTTCCTGACGCTCCACGGTGAAGAGTGCGCCGCCTTCGGAGATGACGATGCCGTTGCGATCCCGGTCAAAGGGGCGGGAGGCCTTATTGGGGTCGGCGTGGTGGGCGAGTGCGCCCTGATTCTTGAACCCGGCGAAAATGCCGAAAGTATGGATGGACTCGGAGACGCCTCCTGCGAAGGCAAGATCTACTTCGCCGAGCTGGAGCATCTGCGCGGCCTGGATAAGCCCGGCGTTTCCTGCGGCACAAGCGGCGCCGATGGTGTAATGGGGGCCGGTGATGCCGAGATTCATCGTCACCTCGCCCGCAGGGTTGTTGGCTACGGTGCGCGGGTTGTGGTGGTGCGTCCAGAACTTGGTGTCGTAGTTGAACCGGGAGATGTTGAATATCTCGTTTTCGGTCTCGACGTTCCCGTGCTCTGTGATGCCGACATAGACGCCGACGCGGGCTTTGTTGACGTTCTCCCACGCGAGGCCCGAATCGCCGAGCGCTTCGCGGGCGCAATAAATGGCGATGCTGCCGGCGCGGGTGCCATTGCGCAATTCCTTGCGCTTCTGGTGCCGCAGGGCATCGAAGTCGCAGACGCCTGCCGGGTGCCGCCCCATGTAGCGCACCTCTACCTCCGAGATGCGTGCCTTGCCGGATAGCAAATTGGAGCGGAACTCTTCCGGTGCGTTTCCGTTGGGGGCAGTGAGACCGATACCGGTGATGACTATGCGAGAATGGGCTGCCATGAAAGACAGGGGGATAAAGCGTTGCGTTTCCGGGATGTCAATCTTCGGCGTCTATCTGTTTTACAACGGCACGGCCAATAACTGTGCCAGTGCGTCCAGATACAGCTCCCGTGTGTGTGCGACTACTTCAGAAGGGAGGGCTGGTCCCGGTGCTTTTTTTGTTTTGCCCCACGGTTGAGCTTCCAGCCAGTCCCGCACGAATTGTTTGTCAAACGATGGCTGGGATTTGCCCGGCACATAGCCCTTTTGCGGCCAATAGCGCGAAGAATCGGGCGTGAGCACTTCGTCTATCAGGAAGAGATCGCCGGAGGCGTCCGTGCCAAATTCGAATTTGGTGTCGGCTAATATCAGTCCGGCCTGTGCAGCCACATGCGCACCCAGTGCGTAGAGCGCGAGCGAGGCGGTTTTGACTTTTTCAAAGATGGCCGCACCGAGGATTTCCGCACATCGCGCTCCGGTGATGTTCTCATCGTGCCCTTCGACGGCCTTGGTGGAAGGCGTGAAAACGGGTGAGGGCAAGGGAGAGCTTTCCAGCAAGCCGGCGGGCAACACATGGTCGAGAATGGCACCGGTCTTTTTGTATTCCTTCCAGCCGCTTCCGGCCAGATAGCCGCGCACGATAGCCTCCACGGGCAGCGGGCGCAGTTTACGCACGAGCATGGAGCGCGGCGCCAGATGCGCGTGTTGCGGCCCGAGCGCGGCGAGCACAGCGGCGGCGTGGTCGGGCGGGAGGTGCGTGGGCATGATAGAGGCAGCGCGGGTGAACCACCACAGGCTGATCTGGGTGAGCAGCACGCCCTTGCCCGGCACGCCATTGGGCATCACGACGTCAAAAGCCGAGAGGCGGTCTGTGGCGATGATGAGCAGGTGGTCGCCGAGGTCGAAGATTTCCCGCACCTTCCCGGTGGCGATTTTGGGGAAAGGCAGCCCGTCCACAGCCATCAAGGCCGTGTCGGGAAGTTGTGCGCGCACTTGTGCAATGTCCATGGGCGGTGTTGTGTGTAAATAAATGCGGGCAGGAGCAAATCACGGATTGCGCTTTTGGCGAACAGGATTTTTTGTTTTTACCAAGAAGTCCGGGCACATGTGGTGCCTCTGCTTCGCTGGTATGAATACTTTCTTCAAAATTCTTTTTGGTGTGCTGCTGGGTGTGGTGGGGTGCCTTGGCTGGCAATACTATGAGGCACAACAGGCCGCAGAAAAGGGATTGCAACCGGGCTGGATCCCCTTGCGGCCAGTCGAACCGCGTCCGGCTGCCCCCGCCAAAACCGTAAAACCTGCCCCCGCCGTCGTGAAGAGTGATGTGCCAAAACCGGCCACCCCTGCCCCGGCACCCAAACCGGTTGCCGCGCCCAAACCGGTGAAAAAACCGGAAAACCCGATTCCCCTCCTTTCCTCGCAACCTTACCGCTGGCCCAAGAATGTGACTCTTCTGCAACCATTTGACGTCCCGCTAAAAGACAACAATGGAGTGATAAACGGTGCCATCCCGCTCAGCGCCGGCGTGGTGCTGGAAGTGCGCAACGTGGTATCCAGCGGCCATGTGCTGGCGCGGGTAAAAGGGCTGGATTTCTATGTTCCGGCGAACCTCACCGACTTGCTCCAACGCGCCCTTCCCGAAGGCACGCCACCGCCGCCACCGCCGCCGCGCCCAGCCATCGTGCAGGATACGCCCAAGGCCAAGCCGCCTTCCACGCCGCCACGGGAATCCACGCCACCACCAGCCTCAGGCGGCAGTAAGAGCACCTTGTTCGGCACTCCCATCAGGTAACTCGCCCCCTTCTCTCTCCTGCTTTTTTCCTCATGTCCTCTGCGCTCAAATTGTATTCCTGGAACGTCAACGGTATCCGCTCCATAGCCAACAAGACGCTCGACGGCTTCCTCGCCGCGCATTCGCCCGATATCCTGTGCATTCAGGAAATCAAAGCGACCGTGCCCCAGTGCGGGGATTTGTCGTTCCCTTATCCCTGGCAATATTTTCATTCCGCCGACAGGGCCGGATACTCCGGCACGGCCATACTCAGCCGGGTGAAGCCGCTGGCCGTCACCACCGATTTTGCAGGCGATCACCCGCGCGAAGGCAGGGTCGTCTCCGCCGAATTCGCCTCCTGCTTCGTCGTGTGTGCCTATGTGCCCAATTCGCAAAACGAACTGGCGAGGCTCGATTACCGTCTGCGCTGGGATGCCGATTTCCGGGCACACCTTGCCCAGCTTGCTGCAAAAAAACCGATCTTTGTCTGCGGCGATCTCAACTGCGCACACCAGGAAATTGATTTGACCAACCCCGCGCAAAACCGCCGCAATGCCGGATTCACCGATGAAGAGCGGGCGAGCCTTTCCGTGCTCCTCGCCGACGGATTCCGGGATACCTTCCGGGAAAAAAATCCCGATGCGCGGGGGAGTTATTCGTGGTGGTCTTACCGCATGAACGCCCGTGCCCGCAACGTCGGGTGGCGCATAGATTACTGGCTCGCTTCGCACGCGCTGGATGGCGCATGGAGCGACCCTGCCATCCATCCCGACGTGCTCGGCTCCGACCATTGCCCGGTGAGTGTGCGTGCAGACGCCGCGCTGTTTGCCCCGTTGTGAGTGCAAAGCTCCCGCGTTTGGATTTGGCGGCAGCGATTGTCCGGAGTGAAAAATGATTTTCCCGGCCTCGTTACCTAATATTTTTTGCGGCGGCTTGCTTTTTCTCCTGAGCTTTTATCTTCAACCAGAGGCGGCAATTTAACACCACCGCCGCCGAAAGAATCCCGCAGGCCAGCCCCATCCAAACTCCCCTCCCTTCCAGCCCTCCCCAATAAGCGAGCAACAACCCGATCGGCACGCTTACCAGCCAGTAACACACAAAGGATGAAATCGAGGTGAAGTTCACATCACTCATGCCGCGCAATGCGCCGCTGGCCACTACTTGCAAGCCATCACACAGCGCAAACGCCGCCGCTATCAGTATGAATTGCCCCGCAAACACCACCGTGCCGGGGTTGGTATCGTCCGAAAGATAGAGGAGCGGGATCCAATCCTGAAAGACTATGACAATGAGCGCGTAAAACCCCATAAATGCCGCAGCAAACAGCAAAGACCCCGCAGCAATGCGCCGCATGGCCACAGGGTCGCGGGCACCAAAGGCCTCGCCGACGCGGATACTCGTGCCCTGTGAAATACCCAAAGGAATCATAAATGCCAGCGATGACAAACTGACAGCCACCTGATGCGCAGCCTGCTGCTCTTTGGAAAAATGCCCCATGAGCACGGCGGCAGAAGCAAAGATCCCGGCCTCCAGCACCCATTGTATCGCACTGGGCACCCCCAACACCAAAGACGCTTTTAGCCATTTGAACTGGATGCCCTCGCGCCAATGCGGAGACTGCCCGCCCGGATGCCAGGCCAACCCGGCAAACATCACGCAACGGGCAAGCAATGTGCCCAGGCCCGCGCCCGTCAACCCCAGCGCCGGCGCACCGAGATTCCCGAACATGAACACCAAGTTAAACAACACGTTAAACACAATGCCTATGCACAGCCAAAGCAGAGCTATCCACGGTTGCGCCACAGCTTCCCGGTGGTTTTTCAAGCCCTGAAACAGCAGCCCCGGAAGCGTGCCCCAACCCATCAGAATCGCAAAATCCCCCGCCATGCGGACCACCTCGGGGTCTTGCCCGAAATGCGCCAGCGCCCCGGTGCGCACTCCGCAGTGAATCACCGTCCCGACGAGCACGCCGAATACGCCGCCGATGAGCAACCCGTGGCGCAAAGCCGATGCGCCATGCTCCGGGTGCCCCATCCCGCGCCCTTGCGCCGTCAGCACCGCGATGGCCGCAGACAGACCCAAGCCAAAAATAAACGGCAGCACGGCAAGGTTTCCGGCAAAAGCCGCCGCCGCCAGCGACGTATCGCCCAAGCGCCCGGCCATCACCGTATCTATGAGAAACATCAACCCGTGCCCGCCTTGGCCGATGGCGATGGGCAGGGCAAGGCGAACGGTCTTGCCAAGCTCCGGCCCGAGCGATGAGAGCCGCCGCGCCGCGCCGCAAATCCGCACTGCCGTATTTTCCCAAAGACTCATCACCCGTTTCCCATCTGCTTCATCCGTTTACAATCCCTGTGACGTCCTCTGGTGCCACCCAGACAAAAAGCGCATCGCCGGCTGCCGGGTTCGCTGTGCGCGGATTCAATTCCAAAACGCGCAACTCGACTCCGCCCTTCGCGCGGAAAACGATCCGCCCGGACGCGCCGCCATAGGCACCACCGTCCACAACCACGCCCTCAAACGCATTTTCATCCGGAGCCACCATGTCTATGTGCAATACCTCGGGCCGGATGAGCACATCCACAGACGCCCCGGGTGCCGGTTCACTGGCCGGGTCAGACAGTGCCCCGCGCACTTCGCCCAAAGCCGTCTCCGCCACAAACTCCCCCGCCCCGGCATGGAGCAGCCGCCCGGGCAATACGTTGGCACCGGATAAAAACTCACCGACGGCGCGTGTGCGCGGGCGCCGGTATATCTCCAGCGGGGAGGCCACTTGCTGGAGCCGCCCGTCGAGAAGCACGCCGACTTGGTCTGCCACCGCCAACGCCTCCTCTATATGCTGTGTCACGCAAAGCGCAGCCAACCCCTGTGCGCGGCAAATCTGCCGTATCGCGTTCCAGCGGTTTCGCCGGGTATCCGTATCCAGCCAGCTAAACGGCTCATCGAGCAGCAAGACGCGGGGCGACACGGCCAGCGCCCGCGCCAGGGCGACACGCTGGCGCTCGCCTCCGGAGAGTTCCCCCGGCTTGCGTCCGCCCAGCTCTCCCACGCCAAACGCGCCCAGCATGGCATGGACTACACCGCGGATTTCAACCTCGTCGCGCCCCTGTTGCTCCAGCGCGAATGACAAGTTCTCGCGCACGCTTGAGTGCGCCAGAAGCGCACCGTCGGGAGAGACCAGCGCCACCTTGCGCCGTATCGTCGCCAATTCGCTAACCTTTTCACCATCAATGCTAATCTCGCCTGAATCGGGAGTGAGCAACCCTGCCAGCACCCGCAGCAAGGTGCTTTTCCCCGAGCCTCCCGGCCCCAGCACAAAGAATAATTCTCCGGGAGCGGCCTCAAGACTCACTCCATTGAGCACAACGTTGCCGTTGAGGGATTTAACAAGTTTTTCAACGCTGATGCCGGACATGGGAATGAAAGAATAAAAGAAAGCACTACTAAGCACTAAGAAACAGGTCCGCTCAAGTAATATACGGGCAGGCAGACCGTGTTTTATTTTTTGACGTTGTGCCGCCAATCCACATTCGATGCCAGCCCATGGCCGATTTGCCCGATTCCACTGTCCCGCCCGCAACGCTCCCGGAGCACGCTTCCGTCGAGCAACGCGACGCCCACTGGCGCGCCCATATCTACCGCGGCGACAAGGAACCGCAATTGACTTGGCGTGCCGCCTGGTTCGGCGGCTTCATCGGCATCCTCGCCTGCGCCTCCTCCCTTTACACCTCCCTGACCATCGGCTGGGCCTTCGGGGTGAATATCACGGCATGTATCATTTCTTACGTGGCATTCACTTCGCTGCACAACCTATCCCGCAACGGACGCGTAAAAGCAATGGGCGTGCTGGAAAACAGCGCCTCGGCCTCCGTAGCCAGCGTCGCCGGCATGACGCCCTCGCACACGGTGGTGGGTGCTTTCGGCGGCTTGATGCTGCTCGGCTCCACGCAAGGCGGCATGGTGGGCGGCATGGTGCCGTGGTATTACATGGTGCCCACGGTGCTCTTCTCCGCGCTCCTCGGCTCCCTCATCGCGGTGCCTCTGAAGCGCTCAGTCATCAACGTCGAACAACTGAAATTCCCCAGCAGTATCGCGTTTGCGGAGACCATGAAGACGCTCTACGCACACGGACAGGAAGCCGTTGAAAAAGCACGTTGCCTCCTTTTCGGCATGGCCACAGGCGCACTGCTCGGCATCTGGAAAAGCATGCCGGATCTGGCGGCAATTCTCAAAAAAAACTTCGGCATGGAATGGTTTGATACCTTCGTGACGAAGGTCGCGCTCCCGGAGCTTGTTGAATTCCAGGGGCCTTTGAACCCACTCAACTGGTGGCAAATCAGCAACGGACGCCTGGTCCACTACGGCATGGACGTCAGCCTCCTCCTCATCGGCGCGGGAATGATAGTCGGCCTGCGCGTATCGCTGTCCATGTTGGGCACGGCGTTGCTCCTGCACTGGGTCGTGGCACCAGCGCTCATCGTGCAGGACAAAATACACGCCGCCGATCCCGCTTGGATCCCAGCCATCAAGAACGCGACTGATGGAGCAACGGGCATCACCACCTATAGGCTTTACGAATGGTCGCTGTGGTGCGGCACGTCCATCATGGTGGTGTCCGGGTTGACCGCGCTCGCCATGCAATGGCCGGTGCTCGTGCGCGCATTCCGGGGGATATTTTCGCAGCAGAAAAAAGAGACCGCATACGATGTGCTGGCGGACGTCGAGGTCCCCATGCGCTGGTTCGCTATCGGCATTGTCCCCGTAAGCCTCGGATTGATTGTTACCCTGTGGTTGGCCTTCGAGATCGCCCCCTGGCTGGGATTGATCGCCGTGCTGATGTCATTCGTGACAGGGCTGATCTGCACGCGCACCGCAGGGGAGGCGGATGTGAACCCCGTCGGGGCAATGGGTAAGGTGACACAGTTGCTCTATTCGGTGCTTCCGGGTGCCAAAGGCAATGCCAGCGTGAACCTCCTGACAGCGGGCATGACAGCTACCGCCGGCGGTTCCGCAGCCGACCTCTCTGCGGATATGAAGGTCGGTTACCTGCTCGGCATGAACCCGAGGCAGCAATTTTGGACGCAGATCATCGGCGTCTTCATCGGCACTATCGTCGTGGTGCCCATCTGGACGTATCTGGTGCCCAGCCGTGAGGCTCTGGAGCTATTCCACCCGCCCGCTGCGATAATGTGGAAGACCGTGGCGGAATTTCTGACAAACGCCAACAGCGCATTGCCCTACAGCGCCAAAGCCTCCATGGTCGTCGGAGCACTCATCGGCGTGGTGCTCCCGCTGCTGGAGCGTGCCCTTCCCCGCAGGCGCGCCTATTTGCCCTCGGCCATGGGTGTCGGCCTGGCGATGGTGCTCCCCTCCGGCGTCCCCAACTCACTGGCATTTGCCATCGGTGCCGTGATCATGTGGTTTTGGACAAAGTGTGCCCCGCGCCATAACGACAAATACGGCGTCCCTCTGGCGTCGGGCTTTGTCGCCGGAGAGTCGCTCGCCATGGCCGGCATGGTGATTGCCGCCACATTCCTTTCCAAGTTG
>JAITXH010000033.1 GCA_031284845.1 Puniceicoccales bacterium
AACGTGCTTTGCAAAACGATTTTTCCAATCACGACGGCCATCCCTTAATATCCGTGTAATCCGTGGTTAAATAAATGCCTGCCTCATCCACAAACTATTTTTATCCACAAATTACAGGAGTCTCATTTAAATTGTTTTGTGCTTTGAAATAAAAAAAATCGTGAAATTCGTGGATAAAATCAAAAACGTGCTTCGTCAAAACGCACCGCCAGAGCGTGCAAAAGGGGGAGTGCCGGATTGGTGCGAGTCACCGCACATAAGTTTGCCAATGCGGAGGGCGTGTGCGCGAGAAAATCTGCACGCCCTTTTACAATTCCCAAAAAACCGTAGGCACCGAGCGCTTGCATGAGGCGTTGCGCAGAAGCATCCAGAAACGCCTGCTCAAAATCCGCTCGCGCTATGTCTGCCGGGCCAAGCGTCCGGTAAAATTCCAAGAGGGTGGCACGCTCGTCTTCGGAAAAGTTCACGTAAGGATCCCACAGAAGCGAACCCAGATCGTAAAAGCCTGTGCCTGTGCGCATCCCCTGAAAATCAATAAAGTGCGCACTACCCTTATGCCAAAGGATGTTTTGGGACTGGCAATCGCGGTGCACCAACTGCACGGGCAAGCGCAAGAGCCGCTCCGCGAGCGCCGCCAGTTCGGACTTCAGCGCGGCTGTTTCCCCGGCAGTGAGCGGGAGACCGGCCTGACGGCGCACGGCATTTTCCAGAAAATACTCGCGTTCCCAGCGGTAGAGTGCGGCGTCGAAACCCGGCATTAACCTGCATCCAGCAGCACTCCAACGTGCAAAGCCGGTGTGGTGCAAACGGTGGAGCGCGAGCAGGGCGGATTGATACGCCGCGCGGCGTTCTGGCCAAGGCGCATCGCGCAACGCCCACAAATCCACCGCACCGAGGTCTTCGAGCAAAAGCCACCGTGCGGCACTCGCTTCAGCCAGCACGCGTGGCACCGGAAAGCCAAGCGAATCGAGGAATGCGGCGATCTCTGCGTAAAGCGCGTTTTCCTCGCGGGACTCGTCGTAGCGGCAAAGCACGGCGCTGGAGTCGTCGGCAAGCGCCACACGGAAGAACTGCCGGCCTGAGCCACCCTTTTCGATCGGTGCGCGTGCGGGAAACTCAAATGCCGCACACACACGCTCGTATTCTGCGACGGTGCCAAGATCATGCCAGTGTCCGGAATCGTCGCACACGCCACGGATACTTCCCGGAGCAGCTTCGATGCTTCGTAAAAACGCCTCTACGACGGATTCGATTTTCCCCGGCTCAAGTTTCGCAAAAAACTCCCGGCGCACACAATAGATACCTGAAAACAAACACGGTGTGCCGCCCTTTTTCCCCAGGCGCCCGCGCATGTCCAGCACGGAGCCGTCTGCCCCCAGGCGCACATTGCGCGGCTCCCCGGTCGAGCGCAGCAACAGAGTGGCCAACGCTGTCGAGTCGAGGTGGGCACGGGCGAGTTTACCCAAATCAGGTGCGGCAAAGATGTCGCCATTGCAGACGAAGAGCGAGTGGTCGCGCTCATCGAGCAACGGCTCGATGTTTTTCAAACCGCCGCCCGTATCGAGCAACACTGGCTCATGCACAAAGAGAACGGGTCGCCCGGCATACACGCCGCCGGGGAAGGCGTTGGCATAGGCGGAAGCGCAATGGTGCGTGTTGATGATAAAGCGCTCCACGCCCAACCCGGCGAGTCTGTCCATGGCGTGGCAAAGCATTGGCTTGCCGGCGACGGGTAAAAGCGGCTTCGGGCAATGTTCGGTGAGCGGGCGCAGGCGCGTCCCCAGCCCGGCCCCGAGAATGAACGCAGTGCGTATCATGCCGGGGGAGGGAAACGGGAATTTGAAAATACGAAACAAGAAACGCTGGTGGGGGACATGTATATTTCGCATTCCCTAATTCCTCATTTCCCGTTTTCTTTGCGCTCATGTCTCATTCCAAGGATCGTATCGCCGACGCTTTTCAGCTTGCCCGCAACCAAGGCCGGGCCGCATTCATCGCTTACATCTGCGGAGGCGACCCCGATTTCGAGACCTCCGTGGCTGTCGCCATCGCATTGCTCGACGCGGGTGTGGATATACTGGAAATCGGTGTCCCGTTTTCCGACCCGCTCGCCGACGGCCTCACCAACCAGCTCGCCGCCCAACGCGCCCTCGCGGGCGGCATGACGCACGAGCGCCTCTTTGCCCTCGTGCGCCGCATCCGCGAGAAGTCCGACAAACCAATCATCCTTTACGCTTATTATAATTTGATTTTTTCGCAGGGCGTCGTTGCGGCCATCCGGCGCTTCAAAGAGGCGGGCGTAGACGGCATCCTCACTCTCGATTGCCCGCCGGAAGAAGCCGGCGAACTGCTGGCTGCGAGCCGGGATGCCGGCCTGGCAAACATCTTCATCGTCGCACCGACGACGCCTCCGGAGCGCATCGCACGTATCGCACGCGATGCCACCGGCTTCATTTACTATGTCTCACGCGAGGGCGTCACCGGGGTGCGCTCCGACCTCGCCTCCGGCATTGGCGCTGCTGTGGCGGCCATCAAGCAGCACACCACGCTGCCCGTGGCGGTCGGCTTCGGCATATCCACGGCAGCGCATGTAGCCGCCGTGGGGCGCGTGGCAGACGGGGTGGTCGTGGGCAGCGCACTCGTGAACATCATCGCCGCGCATACCGGCGAACGCGAAAAGCTTCCCGCTGAGCTCGCTGCAAAGGTCCGTGCCCTTACCGGCGGCGCGGCGGGTTAATCCAGAAAGCCTGTCAATGGCGAGCTTGCCGAGGCTGCGGCAATGGCGGCGGGCAGGCCGCTCTCGTAGGCCATGCGCCCGGCTTCTACGGCCAGTTTGAAGGCGCGCCCCATCACCACGGGATCGGCGGCAGTGGCAAGGGCGGTATTCACCAGCACGGCATCGGCACCAAGCTCCATGGCCTCCGCTGCGTGTGCCGGGGACCCCAGCCCCGCATCCACCACGACGGGCACCGTGGCCTGCTCGATGATGATGCGGACGAAATCGCGGGTGCGCAGCCCGAGGTTGCTGCCGATGGGCGCACCCAGCGGCATCACGGCGGCGGCGCCGACGGCTTCCAGGCGCTTGGCCAGCACCGGATCGGCATGGATGTAGGGGAGCACGATGAAGCCGAGTTTGACGAGTTGTTCACAGGCGAACAGGGTCTCCACGGGATCCGGCAAAAGCCATTTGGGGTCGGGGTGGATTTCCAGTTTGAGCCAGTTTGTGCCGAGCGCTTCGCGGGCCATTTGCGCGGCGAAGACCGCCTCGCGGGCATCGCGCACGCCGGAGGTGTTTGGCAGGAGCAACAGGCGCGACCTGTCCAGACTGTCCAGAATGGGGTCTTCTTTTTTCCCGAACTGTATCCGTTTTATGGATACGGTGACAATCTCTGTGCCGGATGCAGCGAGGCTCTCCGCCATGATTTTTCCTGAAGCGTATTTGCCGGATCCTGTAATCAGGCGGGATTGAAATGTGCGATCTGCTATGCGTAGCATGGGCGGGAGAAAAGCAGGATTTGGGGAAGGGGGGGAGAACGAAATGCAGGCTTAATCCACCAGCCTTCTGGTGATATCTCCGTAGGCGTCTATGCGCCGGTCGCGGAAAAAGGGCCAAATGCGCCGGAACTCGCGTTGCTGTGCCAAATCGCATTCCACTACCAGCACCTCCTCGCGGTCTGCCGATGCTCTTGCGAGGATTCTTCCGTAGGGGTCGGCCACGAAACTTTGTCCCCAAAACTCCGTGTCGCCTTCGACGCCGACGCGATTGCTCACCGCCACATAGCAGCCGTTGGCCACCGCGTGTCCGCGCTGCACCGTCTCCCAGGCGCAGTGTTGCGCTGCGCCCAGTGCGGGCTTTTCCGCAGCCAGCCAGCCGATGGCCGTCGGGTAGAATAAAATGTCTGCGCCGGCGAGAGCCGTGAGCCGCGCTGCCTCGGGATACCATTGGTCCCAGCATATCAAAACGCCGATGTTGCCATGTGCCGTTTTCCAGGCGCCGAAGCCGGTGTCGCCGGGCGTGAAGTAAAACTTTTCCTCAAACGCGGGATCCTGCGGTATGTGCATCTTGCGGTATTTACCGAGAAAGGAGCCGTCGGCGTCTATCACGGCGGCGGTGTTGTGATAGACCTCGCTTCCCCGCGCTTCAAACAGCGGAGCGACGATGACGACCCCGAGGCGTTTGGCTACCGCCTGTAATTCGCGCGTGGCGGGGCCTTCCGGCACAGGCTCGGCGAGGTCGAAGCTGGCAGGATCCTGAGTCACGCAAAAATACCGTGTCGTGAACAACTCCTGCAAACCGATGATTTTGGCCCCGCGTGCAGCGGCCTCTTCGATGCGCGGGATGCTCTTGCGCAGGTTTTCCGCCGGGGTGGATGCGGCGGTGAGTTGGATAAGTCCCAGAGAAACGTTGTTCATGCGGACGCACGGAAACATTTTTTACCCAAGGCTCAACCCCGCATATTTCACGGAAATGCCACTTGGCCTTTTTCCAGGCGGACGCCGCCACCGCAGGAATGGATTCCGCACGCTGCCGTAGGCCGGAACGCCGTTGTTTCGTGTTGCCTTGCCCGTGCACAGCGCAAGAAGGGGGACGAAATTTGCACCGTCCTGTGAACACCTCTTTTTCTTTGCTCGAACACGGCTTTCTCACCCTAGCCACAATCACACCGGAACTGCGCCTCGGCGACGTCACCGCAAATGTGGCATTGATAAAGGCTGCCGCACGCCGGGCGGCAGACGAGGGCGCGGCACTCATCGTCTTCCCCGAATTGAGCCTGACGGGGTATTCCTGCGGCGACCTTTTTTATCAAGAGACACTGCTGCTGGCCGCACGCGCCGGGTTGGCTGAACTGGCCGCATTCACACGCGAAATCGAAGCCTCGCTCGTCGTCGGCCTGCCGCTGGCCGCGCAGGGGCGTCTTTACAACATCGCCGCATTTCTCTCCGGAGGGCGTGTCACCGGCCTCGTGCCCAAGACTCATCTGCCCAACACGGGCGAATTTTACGAACAGCGCTGGTTCTCGTCGGGGAGTGTCTGGACGGGCGGCGACACCTTCAATCTCGATGGCACGGAGACTCCATTTGGCACCGATTTGCTCTTTCAGGCGGAGAACATGCGCGAGTGTGTCGTGGGGCTGGAAGTCTGCGAGGACCTCTGGGCCACAGAGCCGCCGAGCGGGAAACAGGCACTGGCCGGGGCCACCGTGATTTGCAACGCCTCGGCGGGCAATGAACTGCTCGGCAAATCCGGCTACCGGCGCGAGCTTGTCGTCCAGCAATCCGCCCGCTGCATCGCCGCCTATGCCTACGCCAACTCGGGGCCAAATGAATCCAGCACGGATGTGGTGTTCAGCGGGCATGGCCTCATCGCCAAAAATGGCCAGCTCATCGCCGAATCGGAACGCTTTTCGTTTGAAGACGCCATGTTGATTTCCCAAGTGGACATCCGCCGCCTCTTGCACGAACGGCGTATCAACAGCACATGGTTTGGCTCGACTGCGCCAAAATTCCGCCGCTTGCCGTTCCGCATCGAGACACCGGCCCGTGCATCCGCCCGCTTGCGCCGCCGCATCTCGCCCACGCCTTTCGTGCCCTCAGACCCCACACGGCGCGACGAAAACTGTCTCGAGATTTTTTCCATCCAAGCCGCAGGTCTCTCAAGGCGCATCCGGCACATCGGGACGAAGACCGTCACGCTGGGCGTCTCCGGCGGGCTGGACTCCACGCTGGCCCTCCTCGTCTGCGTGGAGGCGTTCAACCGGCTCGGCCTGGACCGGCGCGGCATCAACGCCGTCACTATGCCCGGCCCGGGCACCACGGAACGCACGCGCACCAACGCCAAGCGCCTGTGTGCGCAACTGGGAGTCTCCGAACAGGAGATCCCTATTCATGCAGCCTTTGAACAACACCTGCGCGACATCGGGCATCCGGCGAACCGGCACGACCTCACCTACGAAAACGCACAGGCCCGCGAACGCACGCACATCCTCATGGATCTGGCCGGGCAGACGGGAGGCTTTGTCGTGGGCACGGGAGACTTGTCCGAAGCGGCTCTGGGCTGGTGCACGTTCAACGGCGACCACATTTCCATGTATCATGTGAATATCGGCGTGCCCAAGACTCTCGTGCGCCACCTCGTCTCGTGGGCCGCACATGCACGCTACGTGGATGAGACGCGCATCACGCTGGACGATATTTGTGCGACACCGGTCAGCCCCGAGTTGTTGCCACCCGCGCCCGACGGCTCCATTGCGCAGGAGACAGAGCGTCTGGTCGGGCCTTACGAACTGCACGACTTCTTCCTCTACCACTTCGTCCGCATCGGCAGTTCGCCCAG
>JAITXH010000181.1 GCA_031284845.1 Puniceicoccales bacterium
CGACGACGGTGCCGTCGGGGAAGTTGGCGAGTGCGGTGTCAAATTCGGCTTCGGATTTGGCAGGATAGCCTTTCGGTGTGGCTACACCATAGGCAGCGAAAAGTTGTTTCGCCTGATATTCGTGAATGTTCATTGGTTGTGAGTGTGAGTTAAAAAAAAGAAAAAAGAGGGATGGAGGAAAACGATTTAAAACCACGGATTACGCGGATTTTTTTGGATAAAAGGATGTGCGGATTAAGAGTCTTGTGTGGAATCTTGAACGGAGCGCGTGACACGCTTCCATTCGAGTTTGGCGTTTTTGAAGTTAAGCAGGAGAGCAATCTCCATGCCAGTGATATTCAGATAACCGAGCATTTGCGCGATATGAGTCTCGTTGAAGGCGCTGATGTCCTTGGGGGTCGGCGATTACAAGTCCGTCAACAATCAGGTCTGGGATGAGTTTGCCAATGTCCTGCCCGTCGTAAGAAACACGAAATACTTTTTGTTGGTCACAGGTATGCCCGCGCTTTTTCAATTCGAGGATGAGCGCCCGTTCGTAGAGTTTTTCATCCAACCCAGGACTGAGGGTGTTCAAGACCTGCATTGCCGCGCCGATGATGTCGCGTGTGAGTTCTTCGTGTTTCATCGTGTTCACCCGTTCATCCTTTTATCCCCGAAAAATCCGCGTAATCCGTGGTTGAGAGGAAACGTCGTTTTTTTCGAATGCATGGTGTCGGTTGGCGTTTGTCGGTGAGGCGGTGGGCGGCAGTTAGATTTTGGTGAGGTCGGTTTCTTTGGTTTTAAGGGCTTTATCTATCTCGATAATCCATCTGTCGGTGGCGGTCTGTACTTCCTTCTCTGCTCGCTTTAATTCATCTTCAGAGACTTCCTTTTGGCCTTTTTTGAGCACTTCCAAGGTATCGCGCCGGATGTTGCGCACTCGCACGCGCCCTTCTTCAGCAAGCCGATGGGCGACCTTTACCAGATCGGCGCGGCGTTCGCCGGTCAACTCTGGCACAGGACAGCGGATGATGGTGCCTTGGGGCACCGGGTTGAAGCCGAGGTTGGCAGCTTGGATGCCCTGCACGATGTCCTTCGATGCGTTTTTGTCGAAAGGTTGAATGACTATGCTGCGGGCGTCAGGCGTAGAGATCGTGGCGATATCTTTGAGGCGCATCTGGCTACCATAGACTTCGACGGTCACATTTTCGACCATTGAGGGTTGGGCTTTGCCGGTGTTCAAGCCAGTAAACTCGTGAAGCGTATGTTCGACGGTTTTCTTCATGCTGGCAGTGCCGTTGGAGATGACTGATTTTGTATCCATAAGTGAGAAAGATCCGGAAATGGAAGGCAACCCGATGTAGCAAGGGTGGCAAGAATGGCAAGAGCGGGTTTTAGAAAAACATTTTTCAAATTTTTCTTCTTTTTTATAAACAACGTGTAATGCAACTCGAAAAGAATTTTACGCCTCTTCATGTATTTTAAGAGAAGGAGAATGAATTGCCCAATATTTGAACTGGATGAAGCATGGATTTTCCATGCACGCCTCATTGATACAGGCGATTAAAGAAATCCAACGCTCGCCGCCGTCGCCTGCCCTGCCCTCCAGCGATGCGCGGCAAGCCATGAGCTCTCCGTTCACGGCTCTTCCGTGAGAATAGCCACAGGACCGAGCAAGCCGGAGCGAAGCAGAGCGGTCTCCTTGCGGAAGTGCCGGACGGTCGCAAAACTAAAACGCCCACTGGTGCGCGGCGCGCCAGATTCCAACCATTTCACCCATGTGCGGCCATTCACATTGGAGTCGGGTGGCAAAAATTCATCTCCGATGAGACGATTCGCCCAAAGATTGGTGACTTCGATTTCCAATAAATTGTCCTTGGGCTTCCAGTCGCCGGTGATTTCGACACGCCAGGGATATGTCCAAATTGTCCCAAGGTCTTTCCCGTTGAGCCGGACATGGGCGATGTTTTTCACAACGCCCAAATCGAGGAGAAGTTTTTTTCCGGAAGCTTCCGGCACATCGAAACGCTTTTTATAAACAGCCGTCCCGGAGTAATACTTGATACCCTTGTCGGCATTTTTCGACCAATCGGAAAGTGTGTCAAAAACGGTCTTTGCCGGCCCTCCCCACTTGGGGTCAAAGGAGACATCCCACGGGCCATCTAAACCGAAAAGTTGTTTTGTAGCGGGAAAATTTATCCGGCCTGTTGCCTTCGGCTGGGCGCCGGCATTCCCGTTTTTATTTTTCTCCCTGAACACGATGAAATAACTTTCATAGACATCAAACTGAAGCGGGATGATCGTCCTTCCGTTCTCCTGTCTGTGCTCCGGCAAAGCGCTGATTTTTCCGGTGACGGGGTTCCAAAGCTCAGGTTGCCTCCCAGCCGCTCTAAATACGCATTCCGCGACACTTTCTTCTTCCTTGCGATTGGCCACGAAATACAGGTCGGTGCCATCGGGCAAAGTGCGATGCGTGTAGCGGATTTCACCAGTAGTTTCAAAATCAGGCGGTATTGTTTTGGATAAAATGTCGGCGGTAACTTCATAGGGCGGATAAAGGTTGTCCGCGTTGTCCTTCAGTTCCTGCCCGAAGATAATCCGGCCCTTGCCATAGGTTTTTGTCTTCAATTTGGCCGGGATTTCGCCATCGCCCCAAAGCGCTTTTGCAAAAGCACGCAGCTCTGAATCGCACTCAGGATAACCCTCGAGGCTAGGCGATTGCCCGGGTGGAAGGCCGACGACAGTCGCGCCGTCATTTACCAGAGAGACGATTTTCTTCAGCAGCCCGGGCGTCATGGTGTCAAACGCAGGGAGAGCGAGAAGTGAATAAGTCGCACCGCTCGGAAATGTGACTTTGCCGCCTTTGACAAAAGCGTTGAAAAGCAAACTCGGCGGGCAGGCGTCGAAGTTGTAGCCCTTGCGGTCGGGCATGATTCTCTTTCCGGAGTAGGCGGATTTTGGCGCACGGAAAACATACGGTGCCGCCTCCGGTGCGAGATATAAAATATCGGCGACAGTGCGGCCTTGCTGCAGGAGGTATTGGCAACGGGCGACGTAGCGGTGATACGCGCCGGAGTAAGGCCACCACGTCTGGTTGCGGTCCCAGTGGGCACCGTAAGGCCCCATTGCCATCCCGGGGCGCAGGGAGTCAGGCAGAGGCTGGTGTTGGTAGGTGTGGTAAACGAATCGGTTAATTCCAGCCGCGAACGCCCAGTCGCCTTGATTTTTCACAGACGCCGGGTGTTGGCGCCAGCCATCGCCATTCGCCGTAAAGGATTCGGCCCCGACGACAGCTTGCCCGATAAGATGCGCGATGGATGTCGCCTCGGCAGCAGACCACGAGGAGTCAAACCCGCGGCCCTCGCTCCAAAACTCGGCCATCGGCAGATCGGCGACAGAGGCCGTTTCGAGATCTCCGGCGGGGTTCATGTCGTAGGGTTCGATGGAAACATTCAGGCCGTAGGGGGCACCGTATTTTTTGACAAACTGGATGTGGTTTTCCTTGATGAGATCCTGGCTCGTGAGACGTAAATCCCAAAGGAAACGCTCGGTGATTTCGCGGCTCTCGACGATGACGCCGCGATAGGCCGGATAAAATGGCTTCGGATCGTAGCCACGGCGTTTTGTAAATTCCTCGCGGAAATTTTTTGTCCAATTCTGCGCACCCATTTCCCAACTGTCTATGTGCAGGGTTTGGAGTCCGGAACCGTCGGCGCGGGCATGCTTGAAGCCAATGTGATCAAAAAGTTTTCCGGTGAAATTATCAAGGTGGGCGCGCATGGCTTCGGTGTCGAATTTGTCGGCTTCGAGACCGACGCCGGGGATGGGCGCAGGGCGCGTGGCATTGCCGTTGTTGCGGCGTCCGAAGCGCATGATTGTCCACTTCCCGGCGGGGGCGTCCCAAGTGAGCGAGCCGTCGGGCTTGAGAAAGGCGGTAAGATCCTGAATGTCGCTCTTGCGGACGGCTACATCGCCCGGTTTTGCGGCGAGGTAACCGGAGAGCGGGATGTATTGAGGGACACCGCGGACGGAGCTGTAGGGCTTGCGGTAATAGAGGGCGCGTTCCTCGATTTCGGGGATGGAGAAATACTCGCTGCCGGAGACAGAGCGGGCATCAATCGTAGTAGCACCAGCGGGGAACGCCAGCACGGCGACGTCTTCATAAAAATCCTGCCACAGCTTTTTGGCGGATGGCGTGAAGGCTCCCTCCCCGAAAAACGGGCGTTTGGGCGGCGGCTTCGGCAGGGAGATTTTCTGCGGACCGGTGCCGCCCTTGATATCAACTTGCGAATGGACGAGGTGCTGCATGGATTGCTCCGGCTTGACCCACGGCCCGCCACTCCCCGTCCAACCGGGGCCGACACCGAGCATCATCGTAATGCCGAGGCGTTCGCACTCGCGCAAAGCGTGCCCGAATAAATCGCGCCATTCTTTGCTGAAAAAATCCACCTTGCCGCGATGCACGCCGACGTTGACCTCGAGAAAAAGCACAAGCCCGATACCGGCTTGCTTCATGGCTTCGAGGTCTTTGGTCATGCCACTTGCGGACAAATTGCCATCCATGAAATACCAATAAACGCCGGGGCGCGCGGATTCGGGCGGTGTGACGAAATTTTTATCGAGTTCGACGGAGGCCGCCGACGCCCGCATCGGTTCGGCGACAGTAAAGGCAGCAGCGAGGGCAAGGGAGAGCGTGGATATAAAAAGTTTTCTCATGGAAGTGAAATGGGACAACCCCGGGCAGGATAAGTTGCCATGCTAAAACCACGCAGAGGGATGCTGCCACTGGCTACCCGCCGTGTCCGTCCCCTGCCCTCCCGCACCCATCCTCCTTCACCTTTTCGCACCTCTCGCAAGCGCGAGACACTCAGTGCGAATCCGACCCGGAGAGCGGCGCATCCCCTTCGCCAAAAACGTGGACGCTGGAGATGGTTTTGAACTGCTTGTGGTCGGCATAAGTCCAAACGACTTCTTTCTCGCGGGTGATTTCGAGCATATGCGGAGCCTTGCCGAAGTTTCCATGTCCGAGCCAATTGCAGAGAAGGATGTTTCCATTGGGAAGCACTTGAAAACCTGAGGCAAAATAGAGCGGCTTCCCGGCGAGGTCGGCATTGGATACCTTCCAGACCTCCTTGCCGTCCGCATCAAATTCGTAGAGAGCAGAGGGGACGCCCCGGCGAGCTTGTCCGTCGCTGCCGGAAGCGAGAGTGTGCCCATTGGGGAGACGGGCGACACTGTGCGCTCCGCCGGGGACTTTTGCCGACCAGACTTTCTCGCCTGCCGGATTGAACTCCGCCGCTTCACGGGCCTGGTAAAGCGCAACGAGGTAGTTCCCGTTGGGCAGCGCACGCCCGTTGCGCATATAGCCATGACCGCCGGGAAGAGGGCTTTTCGGCGTGATTTTTTTGGCGAGCGTCGAAGTTTCTTTGACGACGGTTTTCCCGTCCGGTGCGATTTCGAGGAGTTTCCCGCTGCTGCATTCGCCGACGAAAGTGTTGCCGTTGGCAAGACGCTGGACGGCGAAGATTTCAGACTGTGAGGTGTATTCAAATTTCACCGACTTGTCTTTGATGGAGACTTCTTTGACGCCCGTGCCGGTGCCGAAGAGCAAAGTGCCGCCGGGAAGTATCCAGATGTCGTTGCTCTCCTTAGCTGGATGCGTCCAGCTTACATCGCCATTGGCTTCCACTATGGCGATTTTGTTGGCGGAGTAATCCGTGACAGCAAAACGGCGACCCTTCATGAAGGATTCTGCAGCAGATGCGGAGGTGCCGACAGCAACGACGGCGACAAACGCAGAGGTGAGCAGGGCTTTTGCGACGCGGCTGGGGCGGCGGAGTGTGGTAAAAAGCGTGAATGGATTTTTCATATTCAGAGACGAGGTCAGTTCAAGACAGGCCCCATCCGGCCTTGTTGCATATCCAGCGACTTATAAACCTAAAAAAGGTAACACAGGAACGGGTTATGAAACAACGAGGCAGGCAGTCCTTGCCGCATATGGCGGTGCGTGTGCTCCAATCTGGATAGTTCTTGGAGCAATAGGATTCTATTCATTCAGGCCTGAAAATATCGTCTCCAGTCAAGATTCCTGCGTCTTTGTGTTAATGAAAATCACATTAAATTCTAAAGAAACATCATCGTTTTCATCGAGTTAAGAAACAGAGAACAAATGTTCTAAAAAAATAATTGAACATTCGTTCAGAACGCGAATCTATATTGCGTCTTATTTTTAAAGAAACTGATATGTACCACACGATTTATACTACATTATTTATTGGGGGAGTCTCCCAATATTCCAGTGCTGCTGCGCATCGCCGCAAAGGATCGCATCGCGCCAGCCGAATTCAACGCACAGCAGGTTTGCTCCCTGTGCTACTGATTGCAGCGCTCTCGGTGTCTCCGGTCGCCGCGAATGCCGCCATCACTTGGAATCCAGCTCCCGGGCCGGACATGAACAGCCCGACTCCGTTTTCCTGGTCGGGAGATCTGGTCTTAATAAACACTGCCTATGGCCCGACTGCGAAGCCCGGAAACACTCTCTCCACCGTGCTTGAAGGCTCGGGGAACTTTGATAAGCGGGGGCAAGGGACTCTGTGGTTGTCCGGAGTAAACACCTATACCGGAATGACGTTAATTCGCAACGGGAGACTGTCCTTGCTCGATGGCGGTTCCATCGCAAACAGCAGTGTCTGGATTAGCAACGGAAAACTGGATATCTCCGAGGCGACCTCCGCTGTGACGATACTCGGGCTGGACTCGAGCTCGACGGGGGGCGAGGTGGTTCTTGGCTCAAACACGCTGATAATCGCTGGCGGCGGCACATATTCGGGAAAAACTTCCGGCGACGGGTTAATTCAGAAGACTGGTCCGGAGACCTTATTTTTTCCAGAGGAATACATCGAGCACACGGGAGGGATAAGCGTCTTGGAAGGCACCGTGCGGGCTACGCGTGGGCTTGGGGATAGGCTAATCCCCGGCGGTGCCCCTGGCATTGTCTTTGATCCGAGCACCGCGAACGCCGCCTTATTCGGGCCGATAACCATCGCGCAAGGGGCGGAGATGCAGATTCACACCACCGGGGTCGTAATACACCAGACGTTTCTCGGTCCTCTCAACGGCGGAGGTGTGCTGGATTTTCACCCCACGATTCCGCGTTTCCTCTCGTTGAGGGATTTTGGCAACTTCACCGGCACCGTCAAAATAGACGGCCCTTCCTCCGGCAACGATAAGACGGAGTTACGTCTTGATCCGCTCTCCGGCTTAGGGCATCCGAGCGATTCCAATTTCAAAGGCGACGTCGTGTTGGCACCGGGAACCGCGATAAAATTCTTGCCGACGATAATCTATCTGAAGACGGGAGACATCGAAGTATTTAACATGGAACTTTCCGGCACGGTCACCAAAGGCGCCGGTTACCCGGTAGCAGTCAACGCGGAACATATTGGATCGGGCACATTGACCGTCACGGGCAGGATTGAAGTGGATTCGTTCTACCAGTCGGCTGGGACGCTCGCGGGCACCGGCGTTATTTTCAACCCGAGCTTCAAGGCAGGCGTGAAAATTTCCCCCGGGGCAAACGATGGGGCGGACGTGGGGACATTGAATTTTGTTTCGGCAATCGGTGTGAGCATGATGAAGATGACGTTTGACCTCAACTTGACGCCCTCCGGCAACGACAAGATTTCGCTAACGGGCGGAGGGGTCTTGGTGATTCCTGCTTCCTCGTCAAACCCGTCAGAGACGTTAACCACCCTGAATCTGATTTCTCCATCTGCCGGGAGCTATGTGATTGCGTCATCTGATAGAGAGATTGATGTATGGGATCTTAACAACTTCACCGTCAAAATTGACGGCAACTATTTGGACACGAAGAAATGGAAATGGGATTTGCTGCTGAGCAACAACAATCGCGATTTGGTGCTAAACCTCTTTGATTTACTAGCTGTAAACGGGAGTTTGTATTGGACCGGCAAGAGCAACTTGACGTGGGATGTGGCGGCGACAGAAAACTGGGCGCGCACGGGGCAACCACTGACTCCGCTCAAATTTATGTCGGGCAACTTGGTCTGGTTTGGCGATACCACGTATGCTGCGACTAATGCCCGCACCATCACGGTGCTTTCCGGTGGCGTGACCGTAGGCTCGATGACGGTGGAGTCCACCGGGTATATTTTCAACAATGGTAAAATCACGGGGACGACTGCAGGGACTGGGCCGGACGACGCGAGTGCGGACGGAGCGCTGCACATCACGAGTGCCGGCCAAGCGACATTTAACGACGCAATTGAATTTGTAGAACTGGACATCCAAGGTGAAGCGACATTCAACGCCACTGTGACCTCCGCAAACCCGATCACCGTAAGCGGCACCTCTGGCAAGGTGAAGCTGGGCGATACAGGGAGACTCGGCGCGGGCGACAATCTCAGCGTCATCCTGAACGACATCGGCACCGAGCTGGAGTTCAACCTCACGAATACCGACTACACTTACAAAGGGGCCATCACCGGCACGGGCCATGTCAGCAAGACTGGCGCGGCGAAGCTGACTCTCGCCTCGCTGTTGAACGCCTACACAGGCGCAACAAGGGTAGAGGCAGGGGCACTTGAGGTGAGCGGACTTTTGGGCTGGAACGGGACGGGCGCGGATTACGCCGGGGACATTACGGTCAACAGCGAGATTATCTTCAACCAGAATCGCGTTCAGACCCTGCGCGGCATCTTGAGCGGCACGGGGAATTTCAAGAAAAACGGCACAGGCACATTGACCTTAGCCGGGAACACACCCAAAGCCATAGGCGGGACGCTGACCGTGAATGGCGGGACGCTGACCGTGAGAGACGGTTCTGGAGGCATTGGCCTC
>JAITXH010000104.1 GCA_031284845.1 Puniceicoccales bacterium
GATTGCATTTTATCATCCGATGTGCCGGGGCCTCATGAAATATGCAGACGGAAAAGGCTTTCCAATCCCGTAGCACACGCCACATTCCCACAACAAACGAGAAAAAGAAACCGCATCCCCTCTGCCAATCACACGCATACAAAAAACAAAAAATCGCCTCTCCCATGTCTTCCTCATCACCTCAACATTATTGGATGCAGCGTGCCCGCCGCCTCGTCTGGCGCGTCAATTCCGGCTGGTGGCTAGCCCGTTTCGCGCCCCTCGCCTTTGCCGCTTCACTTGCAGGCTTGCCTGTCCTGCTCTGGTCCCGCGCAGCCGGATCGGGTGCCGGGCCGTTTTGGGCCGTGTTTTCCGGAGTCCTGTTGCTCACTGCATTGTTCGCTGCGTGGCAAACGCGCCACCTCCACGAGAATGCCGCCGACGCCCTTGCCAGACTCGACAACACGCTCTCTTTGCACAATCGGCTAAGTTCCGCCCGTGCCGGTGTCGGCGACTGGCCACCCGTGCCCTATGAGGCACCATCCGGTGCCTTTCGCTGGAAACTCGGACGCGCCGGCGGGCTTCTCCTGTCCAGCGCCACGCTACTGGTGCTCGCTGCTGTCGTCGCTATCCCTTCCGGGGCCTACACGCCTCCTCCGTCTCCGGAAATCCCCCCGGCGCTCAACGATGTGCGCACATGGACGAGTCAGTTGCGCGAAGAGAAGCTCGTTGAACCCAAAGCGCTCGAAGCGCTGGAAGAAAAAACCGATGCCCTGCTCCGCCATCCGCAAGGCGACTGGTATAAGGCCGGTGCCATGGAAGCCGCCGAGCACCTGCGCGAGCAAACCGCGCAAACGCTTAAAAACCTCGACAAGGATTTGGCTGCCATAGAAAGCGCAGTCGCTCAGGCTCAGGCCTTCATGGACAAGCTGCCGGAGCCGCTTGCCGAAGCCCTGCAAAAAAGCCTCGCTGAAGCCTTGCAAGGGCTTGACCTCTCCACGCTCCCCATCACTTCGCTCCAGCGCGATCAGTTGCGCAATCTCGACATGAAGGCACTCACAAAAATGTCGCCTGAACAACTGAAGACCATGCTTGAGACGCTCAACAAAAACCGTGAAGCACTGGCCCGCAACGGCGGCACAAAACAGGGCGCGGGCAAGCAAGGCACGGGCAAGCAGGGCGAAAAACCTGCGGACGGGCCGTCCATTCCGGCATTCCTTTTCGCGCCCGGTAAAAGTGATCCGCTCGACCGCTTGCTCGAGCTCGCCAAACCAAGCAACAACCTGCTCGTCCGCCGCGCCTTCACCGCGTTGACTCCACATGAGCGCGACTTGATCCAAAAAGCTTCCGCTGAGGGCCGTCTTGCCGTCCGTGCCGAAAACGGTGCGGAGAAAGGCGAGGTGGAGGGCGTCGTCTTTTTACCATCCACCTCGTCCATCCCCGGCATCACCGATCCGGCTGATGCTCTAGTGGAAGACGCGCTTGCCATGCTGCTTGAAGACCCTGCCACCCGCACCCCTCCCACCGCGCAGCAACTAGATGCCGTATTAAAGGCACTCCGCGACAACCGGGTGCGCCTCAGTTCCTTTTCCCTTAAAGAAAATCAGGGCGAATGCAAAAATCCTTCAGCGAGCGGTGCTGTCGCGCTTTGCCTCACCGCCAGTGCCGGCAAAGGAGGGCGTGGCGGCGGGCCGAGCGCACCCTTGACCTTCGGGGATCAATCCCCCGGCATGAACGCCCGGAATCGTGAACAACTCGCAGGTAAAGACCGCGAACACGACACGCTCGGCGATATGCAGGGCCTCGGCACGGGTAAACACAAAGTGGATAAAAACGCCTACAAAGGCCCCGTGTCCGGAGGCACCGCCGCCAGCACTGGCGACGGTGGCGATTCCGTCTGGGTGGACAACCTCACCCCGGAAGAACGCGCTACACTGAAAACTTATTTCAAATAAGGCGCGTTCGCCTGCTTACGACGCCATCTCCCGCCAACAATTCCACAGCCAGTTTAGCACCACAGCGGCGATTACTCCTGCCCTTGGCAACCATGCCCCCAGCTTGGAATTTGCGTGGTAGCGCAGCACCGGAGTCCGGCGCCACGCCGTGCCAGCGCACCACAGCCAGACGGCAATACTGCCCAGGCAAAGAAGAGTCCACGCCGGGTTGAAATAAAACGCCTGCCCGATGTGCCCGTGGGCAAGCGCAAGTGTGCTGCGTGTGCCACCACAGGCCGGGCACGGAATGCCGGTAACCCGGAAGAGGATGCACCACGGTAGCCACTCCTGAAACTGCAAAACGGTGATGCCTCCGGTCAACCAGCCCACTGGAATCAGCACAGATAACCAACGCTCGGCGCTGATTTCTCCGGGGATAAGCGGGCGGCGGTAAAACGGCATGGTCGTAAAAGCAGGGAAAAAAAGGTTATTCAGGCCGGAGGATGCTCGCCGCAGGTTGCCCCTTCCCCCGCGCCAACTGGCGGTGCAGCTTCCAGCCAGACGGCACCGGCGGCGACCAGCCACCAGGCGCTTCCAAAACGATGCGGGCATCGGGACCGGAAAACCACGCAGCAAGCCTGCTGACGAGCGCCTCCGCCTCCTCTTGCCAAAGCGACCAGGGCGGATCGCAAAAAATCAAATCAAAGCCCCCTTCTCCCTCCGGGGGTGTCCATCGCAACGCATCCGCTGTCACGATACCGGCGACCCGGGCGTCCACTGCGCAGGCTTTGGCAACCGCAGCGGTATTCTCCCGGATAGCAACGGCAGCGGCGGGGTTCTTTTCGACAAAGACCGCACTCCGCGCCCCGCGGCTGATCGCCTCAAGGCCGTAAGCGCCCGTGCCGGCAAAAAAATCGAGCACCCGTGCTCCGGGGACAAAAGCGCCGAGCGAAGAAAATACTGCCTCGCGCAGATAGTCTGTCGCGGGGCGAATCTCGCCGCGGGCGGGAAGGCGGAGCGGGATGCCGCACGCAAGACCACCAGTGATACGCATGGGAAAGACGAAATGTGCCCCCATCCGTAAAAAGCAAACATGCAATATACGAGATAAAGACAACTTTACACACAGGCAAAACACCGCTTGTCTGCACGACAATGTATTCATGTCGCCGCGCAATCCGCATCGTACACCATTTCTCCCGTGACAACTTTTGAACGACTCCACCGCTTGCTGGCATGGGTGTGGCTCGCCGCCGTTGTCCTGATGCTCGGCACACTCGCCTGGCTCGTGCCCCGTGCCAAGCTCGATACCGACATCATGAACTTGCTTCCCGGCGGGAGCGAATCCGGTGTGCCCACCGCCATCACCGACGCCTGCGTGCAACGGCTCAACCAGCAGCTCATCTGGTGTGTCTCCGCGCCGCCCGGCGCACCGTCCGCAGCACCCGCCCGGTGGTGGTTTGAAAAGCTCAAAGCGCTCCCGGAACTCGCCGCCGTCTCCGGCCCCGTGCTCCCTGAACAGCAATCGGAATGGGGTGCATTTCTCTTTAAGCACCGCACGCAAATCCTCGATTCCACCACCTGCGAACGCCTCGAAAAAGACCCCGAAGCATGGGCGCAGTGGGTCGTCGCCCAAGTCTATTCGCCATTTGCCGGAGTAAGCGCCACGGAACTTAAAAACGACCCGCTGCTCCTCACCCGCGCCCGCCAGAGCGCACTGCTCAGCGCCAATGCCAGTCTTTCGCTGGAACACGACTGGCCTACGTCCACCGACGCCTCCGGGCGCTCATGGCAAATCGTGCACGGCCAACTGCGCGGTGCCGCGTTTGACATCAACAGCACGCGTGCCCTCGTCGCGAAACTCGATGCCCTGCACACTGAATTTGCACAGCTCCACCCCGGCGCGGAGGTTCTCCGGCGAGGCGCTATTTTTTACAGCGCCCACGCCGCCGCGCAATCCGAGTCCGATATCTCGGCGCTTGGCACTTTCTCGCTTCTGGGCGTCACGCTCGTCATTTTCCTGTTTTTCCGGTCGGTGCGCCCGCTTGGTCTCACACTGCTCTCCACCGCGGTGGGCACCGTTGGCGGCGTCACTGCGCTCCTGTTGTGTTTTGATTCCGTGCATCTCGTAGCCCTCGTGCTCAGCACCAGTATCATCGGCGTCGCTGTGGATTACGCCCTGCACTACCTCACGGAGCGCATGATGCACGGGGCCGATGAGTCGCCTATCGCCGGGATGAGGAAACTCCTGCCCACGCTGGCGCTCGCATTTTTCACTAGCGCACTCGCCTACCTCGCACTTGCCATCGCGCCCTTCCCCGGCTTCCGCCAGCTCGCCGTTTACGCTATTGCCGGACTCGGAAGCGCGTTTGTGACAGTCGCATTGTGGTTCCCGTTTATGTCGGGAAAAATCCCGAAGCGCATTCCCTATGGGATGGGGATAGTAAAAGGATGGCTGCACCTGTGGCGGGAGCGCCCGGTCGTGCGCGTGGGTATCCCCAGCCTCGTCGCTCTGCTTGGTGCCATCGGCCTTTTCCTTCTGCATCCGGACGACGACGTTGCAAAGCTACAAGGCTTTCCGCCGGAGTTCGCGGAAAACGAAAAGCGAGTCGGCGCACTTACCGGACAGGGCACGAATGTGAGTTGGTATGTCATCCACGGCAGCAATGCCGACACCGTCCTGCTGCGTGCCGGGCAACTGGGTGACACGCTTACCCGGCTTCAAGCGGAAAAAAAGATTTCCGGCTTCCGCCTGCTCTCCGACCAAATTCCCCCTTTGCACCTGCAACAAAAAAACCAAGCCGCCGTGAAAAAAGCTTTTCCCGCCGTCGCACGCCGCTTGCAGGAAGCCGGCATACTGCAAGAAGGTGACCTGGCCCTGGCTGAAAGTGCGCCCCTCCTCCCCGCAGAATGGCTCGCCAGCCCGGTGAGCGATGGCTGGCGGTTGTTGTGGTTCGCCCTGCCCGACGGTTCCGCTGCCGCGCTGGTGCCGGTCTCCGGCGTGACGGACAATGCGGCAATGTCCAAGGTGGCAGCCTCCCTCGATGGCGTCCACTGGATGAACAGGCGTGCGGAACTGAGCGCACTCTTTACGCTGCACCGCGTCCAACTCAGTTGGCTGCTCGGTTTGGCACTGCTCATCATCGGCACAGTCTTCTCGGTGCGCTTCGGCCTCGCACGCGGCCTGCGCAACACTCTTCCTGTGACGCTCGCGCTCGTTGCCGCGCTGAGCGCAGTCGCTTTTTCCGGGCAATCGTTAAACCTTTTCTCGATGCTGGCACTCGTGCTCGTTATCGGCATTGGGATAGACTATACTTTGTTTTTCGCCAACGGGGCCTGCCCGCCTTCGACAACAATGATGGCGGTCTCCATAGACGCCGTGACCACGTTGTTATCGTTCGGGATGCTGGTCTTCAGCAGCACTCCGGCGATCGCCGGATTCGGCTTAGTGCTGGTAGCAGGCATATCCACTGCCTTTGTGCTGGCTCCGCTCGCTCAATCTCCACAAATAAAAAGGCGCTTTTAAAAAAAGCACAAACACCACGCTCATGTATCTCCGCTTATTCTTAATTCTCCCGTTGTTTCTTTTGGCCGCCTGCGCCGCGCCAAAGCCCGAAGCCACGCTCTCACCGGGCGTGACAATCGCCCTGCCAAAGCCTGGATTGGCCGAGCCGCTGCACCGCGAACAACTCCTTACTGCCACCACGAAGGGCACTTCGCGCAACCTCCAAACCATCCTCGAAGCAGACGCCGCACACATCACACTCGCCGGACTCTCTCCCGTGGGCGCACGCCTGTTCAAAGTGGACTATTCCGCCACAGGCATCGCCGTCGAGCAGCTCACCATCCTGCCCGAACTGCCGCCTGCCGGACAAGTGCTTGCCGACATCATGCTGAGCTACTGGCCTACCGCCGCCTGGCAACCCGTGCTCCCGCCCGGCTGGACGCTCCGCGACGACACCCCCGCGCTGCGCACACTGCGCAACGCGCAGGGCGACCCGGTGGAAGAGATTTTCTACATAGCACGGCAGGGTAAACGCGAGCCGGTGCGCATCCGCCACCACATCTTCGATTACGAAATCCACCTGGCAGACGTCGGCTCGGAGGGCGTGCCATGATATTCTTCAACGCCGTCGGCCTCATCAATGCACTTGGCGACTCCACTGCGACCGTTCGCGACAGCCTCCGTAGTGGG
>JAITXH010000148.1 GCA_031284845.1 Puniceicoccales bacterium
CAAATAAACGCTCCGGAATGCGTTTGCCTCGCCGCGCTGCTCGAGTGCCGCCATGCGCGCCGTCTGCGCCGGAGTGACTTCGGGTAAGCCGGGACTGACCACCATCACCTGATCCACCCGCCCGCCCAAGATGTCCACTCCCTCAGCCAAACCGCCGCCCAGCACGAGAAAAAGCGCGTGCGCAGTGAATAGCGAATCGCGGACAAACGCCGCATGCTCATCGGGCGTGGCACCTCTGGGTTGCAACGCCACGCGGAATCCGGCGTCCAGCGCATTGACGTAAACGGCCACCGTCTCCGCATAATGGTAGGATGGAAAGAACACCACGACCGGGCCGCGCACAGCCAGCGCCAGCACGGCTTCTGCGGTCGTGCCATAGTGCCGCTCTCGGGCTTTGAGCCGGGTGTCCACGCGTGCGTCCACGATCACGTCGTAGGCATTGGCACGCCAGTCGGCGGCACAAGTCAGCCATGCCGCGCTGCCCGGCAGCAGGCCGCATGAAGCGGTGAAGGCATCCAGCGGGGCAAGTGTGGCCGACATCAAAACCGTGCGCCGGAAAGCGCCCAGCACAGCGCCAATGGCATCTGCCGCGCCAAGGCACTCTGCCCGCAGGCATTCTTCACGCGGCATCCATGTCAAAAAAGCACCGCTCTGGTCCGTTGCGGCAGCGCTGATTTGCACAGGCAGGAAAAGAGACTCCAGCACTGGCGCGGTTAACTCCAAGCGAAACGGCGGGCACTCCTCGATCAGGCGTGCGATTTCTGCACTGAGATCGCACAATAGATACAACGCCGCGCCATCGAGCACGTCGGCCCGTCGCAATCCGCCGAGAAAATCCAGCCATGCTTCCCAATGGCGAATCCAGTCCTTGGGCGCGGCGGCGAAGCGCAGCGCATCCAAGGTCTCACGCGCCTCATTCGAAGTAACTTCGAGGGTACGCGCCGCCGCTGCACGCGACGGCAAATTGTGCGCCTCGTCCACGAGCAAGAGAGTCTCTGCGGGGTTCCACCCCTGCAAGTTGGTAAACACGCCGGCCTGCCGTGGCGAAAACAGGTAATTATAATCGCACAATATGAACTCAGCGGACGGCAACAAGGCGCGTGTAATTTCCCACGGAGGCACCCGCGCCTCCGCGCCCAAAGCACGCACGCCCTCCAGTGTTGCCTCACCGGTAGCGAAAAGGCGCTCCGGCGCTATGCCATGCTGCCGCCAGTTCTCCTGCCACACAGCGGGATCGGAGGGCGAGTCCGGCAGCGTGTGCTCGTCTTTTGCGTGCAGCGTCAGTGTGTGCAACGTGCCCGCATCCACCATGCGCTCCAGTTCGCGCCGCACCTGTATGCGCCCGGAATTTTTTCCCGTGGCAAAAATGATGCGAGACACCTCGCCGTCACGCAGGCGGCGCAACGCGAAATCAAGCGCGAGTGCCGTTTTTCCAAAACCCGTGGGTGCCTCAAGCAGCACTACCGGAGACGTCTCTGCTGCGGCGTCCAGTTGCTCCTTCGCGGCAAGCCATTCGGGGCGTATGTGTTCGAATGGATTGAGGAGGCGCAAGTGCTCCAGCCTGAGACGGCTTGTCCAGCGTGTCTCCGCAAAGTGTTCCAACTCCCGCGCCACCGGTGCGAGCCAATGCGCGGGCGGCTCGCGCAGAATCACCTCCTGAATGGTTCCTGTCGCAGGATCTGCCAGCACGAGTATCCCGCGCACCTCGCGTCCGGCGTTCTCCGGATTCTGAGCCAGCCCGTGACAATACAATGCGAGTTGGATAAAAAACGCCCCGTGCATCTCGCGCCAATATGCCTCCGGGCGTGGCAATGACAGGGAGACCGTCTTGATCTCGCGCACTTCTACAGGGCTACCGGGGTCTCCTGTGCGTCGCAACTGGTCAATACGCCCCTCGATGACGAATGTCCACTTGCCCTGCACCCAGACTGTGCGGACTGCAGATTCAAATGCCCACCCTGTGCCGGATTCGTCAGCACGGCGGCGCAGAGTAGTATGCCACTCGCGCCCCACTTCAGCACGCCAACTCCCACCGGCATAAAATGCCGATGGAGGCTCGCAGAAACGGGCAAATTCGCCCGCCGCGATTTCCAACTGTCGCTGTCCGGGCACAAAACGCATGAGCGCCTCAAGGCAGGCCGATTACGCCTTCCCGTCCTCGTGCTTTTTTCCCGCCGGAAGCCAACCCAGTGCCAGCACCAGAAGTTGAGAAGCCCAAAAGAGGCACAACCAGGAAAGTCCGCTCTCGGTGAATCCGTAGCTGTGCAAACCGACGCCCAGCAAATTCGTCCCGAACCACGAAGCCGCAGTGATGATACTGCCGACCACGGCAAGTTGCATCCGCCCTTTGGCTCCGAGCAAATTTCCCCAACGCGCATGGAGAAAGAGCGCGCACCACAACACGATGAGCAAGGCACCGTTTTCCTTCGGGTCCCAGCCCCAAAAACGCCCCCAGCTCCGGTCCGCCCAAACGCCGCCCAGCATCGTCCCGGCAAAGTTCATCAGCGTGGCAAAACACACCACACCGTAAACGGCGCGGTCCAACACGGCCTGAGTCGCGAGATCAGTCTTTTTTATCAGACGCAATACGAGGAATAACGCCCCCAGAAGCCCTGCCACAAACATCGCCGAATAGCCGAACGTGATGGTCACCACATGCGTCGTCAGCCAAAAATTGTCGTCCAACACAGCCACCATCATGTTCAAGGTATCCCCGGAGAGTGCCAGATTATGCGCGATGATGAGCGAGGCAAAACCGACGACGGATGCCACCACGACGCCAATACCGTTTTTGAGAAAGCGTTCGATGACCACCCCCAGAAGCACGGCACCCCACGCGACAAACACCGCCGAAGAATACAGATTCGTCACCGGAGGCCTGTCTTGTATCCACATGCGGGCCAGAAGCGCCAGTGTGTGCAGGACGAAGGCCCCCGTCACCAGCCAGCGTGCTCCCGTGAGCAGACGGCGGCTACGTGACACCCACGCCACGCACACCAGCAAAAATAACCCGGCATAGAAGCACAGTATTTTAAAAAACGGCTCGATGCGGTTGAAAGACACTTCTGCAAAAATTTTGGACGCCGGCAAATCCGGCACTGCGCTATACGCAGTGCGCAATGCATGTCCGATGTGCAACATGGCATCCGTATCGCCTGCGCGGTAAGCGGCATAAAGATCGCCGTAAAGAGGCACCAGAGGGGGGCTGTCCAACTGCTGCCCGGCGGCGGCGGCAAGCAGCGCCGCACCGAGATTGGCCCAGTGTTTGCTGCGCACCTCATCGGGCGTGCGCGGCGGGATGAATCCGACCTGCCCCTCTTGCGCCATGTTGCGATAGCGTTTGATAAAGATATTCCGCAATTCAGTGCGTTCCGCCTGTCCAGCGGCATCCGTCGCAGGTGCCAGCGCATTCATCCACGCCTGATATTCCTGCCCGGGCAACACATTCGCCGGAAGGTCTCCGGGCGCAAACACGCTGCGAGCCACATCATAAGTCATCGCCGCCGAGGCGAGTTTCACGATGCCATGCTCAAACGATGTGCGCTTTGAAGATTCCTTGGCAAAGGCTTCGTCGGCCTTCGCACTGATGATTTCCGCTGCCGGCAGGAGATCGTTCCACGAGTAGTAAGCCACCGCCCCCGGCCTTTTCACGAGCAGAGAACGCACTTCATCGTTCTCAATGCGGAAGACGCGCAGATTTGCTGCGACCTCCGGGCGAAACGCCGCCTCGAAAAACCACGGCACAGCGGAAAGGGAACTGCGCCCCAAACGGGTCTCTACCGCCACGGGTTGTTTCTCAAGCAAAGTGCGCACCTCGGCGGATAATGTGACGCCGGCTTCTGCGATTAATTTCTTGTCTGCCTCGCTCCAAGTGGACGGTTTTTTGCCGAAAGCCACCGCTTCGGCTTTACTCAGTGCGACAGTTTGTTTGCGCCCCAAAACGAGCAGGATATTGCGCGCCATCGTGTCCACAGGTTGGAGGCGTCCATTGTATTGCACGGGCAATTCGCCGACAGTGAAGATGTCCGCTCCGTGCTGCCCGAGAAACGCCGGGGCTGCCGGGGCCAGCAAAATAGCCAGCGGCACCAGCACCGCGAGCGCGAAGGAGAGTCCATGCCGCCACAGCGGCACGACCACCTTGGCCTCTGCAATGGCAGCATCTCCGGGTTCATCCGCTGCGGGTTGTTTCCGCCTGAGGCGAAACCCGCCCAGGAAACGGGTCAGACTCAGCCCAAATTGCGCCAGCAATCCGGCACCCACCAAATACAGCGCGACATAGGGCAACAGACGCCCCGGGTTGCGCACGACCTGCAAGATCGTCGTGTCTCCCGTGCCCTGGCCAATCCGGAAACTCGACTGGTAAAAAGCGTATCCCTCATAGCGGAGCGGATTGTTCATGAAAATATTCACCGGGCGTCCGCCGTCCACACTTCCCTTCTTCTCCAAAATGCGCACCGCACTGGAGAAATTTTTAGGTATACTCGAACCGGGGTAATACTCGTGGGTGAACTTTTCGAGACGCAGCGCAAACGGCAATTCGTGCCGCTGGTTATCTTGCGTCCCGATGATAAAATCACGGCTCTGCCCCTCCGGGATTTCCATGTGGAACTCCTCTTGTAACGCCGCGCCGGAAAAACCGCCGACGATGAGCACGGCCACCCCGGCGTGAATGAGCGCAATACCCAGATTTCGCCAACCGGGACGAAAGTAGCGGAAATGGGCGCAGGCCAGATTGACAATCAGGAGCAAACCCAGCGTAAAGCCACCCGGCAGCGGGAGGCAAAAGCGCGGGAACGATGCCCCCTCGACTATCGGCCACCCGGCAAACCACGCCGAGAAATAGTGCTGCTGCACACGCCAAAGCCCCCAATGTACATCCAATGTGCCGAAAAGCACCAGTGCCATGCTGCAAACCAGCAGAAAAAAGGTCAGCCGAAG
>JAITXH010000162.1 GCA_031284845.1 Puniceicoccales bacterium
GGCTACACGTTGCTCTCCACCGGAGGGACCGCTAAGCAGCTTCGCGAAAACAGCATCCCCGTCACGGATGTGAGCGAGCACACAGGCTCTCCTGAAATCATGGAAGGGCGCGTCAAAACGCTGCATCCGAAGATACACGGTGGACTGCTTTGCCGCCGGGACAGCGCCGCCCATCTTGCCGAGGCCAGAGAACATGGCATCGCGCTGATAGACATCGTGGTCGTGAACCTTTACCCATTTGAAAGCACCGTCGCCAAACCCGGTTGCACGTTTGAAGACGCCATTGAGAATATAGACATCGGCGGGCCGTCCATGCTGCGCAGTGCTGCGAAAAACCATGCCTCAGTAGCCGTCGTGACTGACCCTGCCGACTACGCCCGCGTGCTGGCCGCGCTGGAGGCTCCGGAATCGTTGCCCGCACTGCGCCGGGAGCTTGCGTTGAAGGTCTTCCAACGCACTGCGGCTTACGATGCTGCTATCGCCGGCTACCTTGAAGCGCAGGTGGACGCTGCTGCGCCTCCGCGCCGCCTCCGCCAGGATCTGCCGCTCGCGCAAACGCTCCGCTACGGCGAGAATCCCCACCAGCAGGCTGCGCTCTACGGCTCGTTTCACGATGCCTTCACGCAGCTTCAGGGCAAGGAGCTTAGCTATAACAATATCCTCGATATCACTGCCGCTGCCCGCCTCATCGTCGAGTTTGACAAACCTACGCTCGCCATCCTCAAACACACCAACCCGTGTGGTGCAGCCAGCGCAGCCACGCTGCTCGAAGCCTGGCAACAGGCGTTTGAGACGGACAAGCAGGCACCCTTTGGCGGCATCATCATCGCCAACCGCACTGTGGATGAATCACTCGCGAAGGCTATTGCGGAGATTTTCTCCGAGGTGATCATCGCGCCGGATTTTGCACCGGAAGCGCTCGCCATCTTCAACAAGAAGAAAAACCTCCGCCTGATGAAGTCCAGGGCCGGTGCCGCAGTGCTTGCCGTGCAACGCGAAATCCGCTCCGTCATCGGCGGCGTGTTGTCGCAAGACGCCGATAACAAGCCTGTGGACCGCACGGCATTCAAGGTGGTCACGAAGCGCCAGCCCACTGATGCCGAATGGGAGGCGCTCCTCTTCGGCTGGCGCGTGGTGCGCCACGTCAAGTCCAACGCCATCGTCTATGCCGGGCGCGAGCGCACACTCGGCATCGGGGCAGGGCAGATGAGCCGTGTGGACAGTGCCCGCATTGCTGTATGGAAGGCGGGCGAGGCAGGCTTGGCGCTTCAAGGTTCGGTTGTGGCTTCGGATGCCTTTTTCCCGTTTGCCGACGGTCTTCTCGCGGCGGCGCAGGCCGGCGCAACGGCGGCTATCCAGCCGGGTGGCTCGATGCGTGATCGCGAGGTGATTGATGCAGCGGATGCCAACGGCATGGCGATGGTGTTCACCGGGACGAGGCATTTCAGGCATTGAGCGCTGGTGCCATTTTTTCCCCATGCGAATACTTATCACCGGAGGTGCCGGGTTCATCGGCAGCCATCTCGCCGGACATTTCCAAGGACGCGCCGCTGTGCGCGTGCTTGATAATCTGCGCACCGGGCACCGGCAAAATCTTGCCGGGCTTGATGTCGAGTTCATCGAAGGCAGTGTTACGGATCTCGCAGTTGTTGAAAGGGCTGTCGCGGCGGTGGACTATGTCTTCCACCTTGCCGCGCTTACCAGTGTGGCGGAGTCCATGGGCAAATTGCGCGAATGCGCGGAAGTCAATGTCAGCGGGCATATCAATATCCTTAAGGCCGCAGCTGCTGCGGGCGTGCGGAAGCTCGTTTTTGCCAGTTCTGCTGCTGTTTACGGAGACCATCCTGCGTCGCCTAAAGTCGAGACGATGTTTCCGGAACCGAAAACGCCCTATGCCATCACCAAGCTCGATGGCGAACATTACAATGCAATGTTTACCCGTGAGGGATGGCTTGAGACGGCCAGCATACGTCTCTTCAACGTGTTCGGCCCGCGCCAAGACCCCAAGGGGGCTTATGCGGCGGTGATCCCCGTCTTCATTGAGCGGGCGATGCGTGGCGAGCCGCTTCCTCTTTTTGGCGATGGTGGGCAGACGCGCGATTTCATTTACGTGAAGGACATCGTCAGTGCGCTCGCCTTTGCTGCTGAGACGCAGGGCCTTGCCGGTGTATTCAACGCCGGTTACGGGATGCAGACGACCATTGCCGCACTCGCGGGCAAAATCATTGAGCAGACTGGTTCGAGCTCAAGGATTGATTACCGGCCGGTTCGCGACGGCGATGTGCGCCATTCCACGGCTTGTGCGGACAAGCTGCGTGCCGCCGGCTGGAAGCCTGTCCACAGTTTCGACGAAGGGCTTTCTGCCACGCTGCGGGAATGGCGTGGTGTGCGGACCGGCACCTGATGCCCGGTGCCTCATCCTGCCTTTACCACTGTGGTGGCGGGATTTTTTCCCTTTCGTCGGACAATGTGTCGTATAGGAGCGCAGAGGGTGTCGGGTTGAGACTCCAATCCGGGGCTTCAAGGGTGCCGGTGATGTTGACTGGTGTCAGCCTCGGGAGGCGGTTGATGATACCGAGCATCTCTTTGATAACAGGGATGTCTTGCCCGACCTCGACCGTGAGCGCGGCATGAAAATCCAGAGCGCCTCCGTCAAGATTGTAGGAACCGACGCCGTCAATCCGCGAGTCCGGGCCGCTTATTTTGAAGTTGGGGAAATAGATGAGGTTGTTGCGGAAGCGGAAATCGCTTTCTGTCTCCTGAAGCAGGAAGGAGGTGATGCCTAGGCCAAGTGTGTCCAAAACGCGTGAAAGGCCACCAAAGATATGGAGCCTGGGCAGGGAGCTATCGCGCAAGAGAAAATGTCCGTCGCCATCCAATGTAGCGAGCTTGGGGAGTGTCATGCTTCCGACGAAACGGACATCCATGCTGGAGGTGTCCGGCTGTGGCGGGTCGGATTCCGGGTCATCGTCCAGGTCGTCGGTTTGTTTTCCGTTAGTTCCGGGGATTGCTTTTGGGGCGCTCCCCAATTGGGCAAGTGCGTTGAAGAATGCCTGGCGGTGTGCTTGAAGGATTTCTATGTCGAGGTACAGTTGCGGATCGCCCGGACGCATGTTCACCCAGGCGCGTTGGGGGCGGTTGCCGCGGAAGGAGGCCCAAGGGGTGGGTTTGCTGCTGATTTTTCCTCCGGCAAACGCCGCTTCGTCCACAGTGATGACGAGTTGCCCGGAATCGTAGGCCACGGTGGCCTGCAAGTCTGAAAGTGGCAATTTCCACGCGGTGAGTGGGCCGTGGGCATTGACTTGGACGACGACTTGCTCGCGGTTGGGCGTGGGGCTGGCTACATCGTGATAATAGCCGGTGGCAGAGGCCTGGATGGGTGCCTGGGTGAGAACCGGAGCGAGGTATCGCGGGAGGCCTCGCCCGGCCAGTGCCGCGGCGACATCTTTGGACAACAGGCC
>JAITXH010000173.1 GCA_031284845.1 Puniceicoccales bacterium
TTGATGCTGATGGCAGCCCCGTCGCGACGGGCGGGTTTGTGTTGGAGTGAGCGAGTATCACTTCGGGGCCTGAATGCTGTTGCGAAAGCAGAGGCGCTTTGCGGCCTCTGCTCCCTTCAATTGCGCTGTTCAGGTTAAATGGCCCCGCGTCAAAATATCATCACCCAGCACGGCGTGTCGGATATGCTGCAAGGTGAATGCCTTTTCCAGAGCGGGGCAGGGCGCTCCTGCGAAAGCCGGGAGCGCTTCGGTATCGGCCAGCACCTTGGGCGCAGTGTAATGGAAAAGATAATCGGCTGCGCGTGCCTTTAGCCACGCGCCCGAAAATGTGCCTCCACCTTCCACCAACACCCCGGTCAAGCCCGCCGCTGCACACTTTTGCTTAAAGGCACCGAACAATGTTGCATCGTCGCGCACATCCAGCCGCCAAACGGTGATGCCGCGCCGTTCCAGTGCTGCCACTTGTCCGGCAGGCGCAGTGTCGGCGGTGACGATGATCGTGCGTGCGGCAAATGCGTCTTCAAAGACATTCAGCCCACCGCGGTCTGCCGTGCGCAGACGTCTGTCGAAAATGAAACGCACCGGGCACCATTCCGGAGCGTCTGCCGTCCGGCTTGTCAAGCGGGGGTTGTCGGCGAGCACTGTGGCTGCGCTCGTGGCGATCGCCGGGAAGTAGCGCCGCCAGAGCATGACATCGGCGCGTGCCGCCGCTCCCGTGATCCATTGCGATTGGCCGGTACGCGTGGCGATGCGTCCGTCCAGCGTAGAAGCGGTTTTGAGCGCCACAAGCGGTTGTCCTGTCACCGCCCAGTGGTTGAATATCAAATTCAAGTCGGTGCATTCTTCTTCGAGCACGCCAGTGATCACTTCCACGCCTGCGCTGCGCAGGAGTGTGAAACCGCGTCCCGCATGGGCGGGGAAGGGATCGGCGGCACCGGCGAGGACGCGGGAGATGCCCGCGTTCAAAATGGCGTTTGTGCAGGCACCCGTTCTCCCGTGTGTGGAGCATGGCTCCAGAGTGACGACCAGTGTTGCTCCGGGTTTGGGCAGACGTCCCAGAGAGCGTAGTGCATTTATTTCGGCGTGGGCTTCTCCGGAGCGTGCGTGCCAGCCTCTGGCGACGATGTCTCCCGCTTCTACGATCAACGCGCCGACGAGCGGGTTGGGGTGTGTCTCACCCCATGCCCGGCGGGCTTCTTGCAGTGCCTGCCGCATCCAGTTTTGATAGTCGTCCATGCGTCGCGGTCCAGAAAAGGGAAAACGTGAATACAGAGGAAGGCGAAAATTGTAATGGGGACGTTTCAGCCCGAGGACATCCACGATGAAGTGTGCCTTTTAGCCTTTTTCGCGAGGGCGCAGGAGTCCACCGCTTCTCGCTGTTCGCATCACTCCTGATGCGTTGTAGCGGCAAATTTATATCGGTGCTTCGCTATTTTTTGTGGAAAGATGTTACACCCATCATCCCCTGAAAGGGGTAAATGTGAATAACCGCCGGTGAAGTGCGAAGCACTGTAACCGGCGGATCAGTCTAATAATCTAAACGTCCCTGAAAAGGGGCGAACTATGCCAGCGACACTCTTCGCCGTCGTAGTTCGCCCCCTGCGGGGACGATGTTACAAGGGGACAGGTTATCCGCCGGTTACACCGCTTCGCGGTTCACCGGCGGTTATTCATATTTACCTCCTTCGGAGGAAGAAGTTTCCGTGCTCCCACTCAAAATAGCGAAGAACCATTCCTAATTTTTCATTCCCGCAATCTCTCCCCGTGCCTGTTTCTTGTTTTCAAAATGTTTTCCGGTGCTATCCCCGTTCGTTCATGGATGTTGTTCGTATTAACGGAGGCCGGGCATTGTCCGGGACAATCACTGTTTCGGGTGCAAAAAACGCCAGCCTGCCCATGTTGGCCGCTACCTTGCTCACCGCAGAAACCTGCACGTTGCGCAACGTTCCGGACTTGAGCGACGTGCGGTTCATGATCGAGATTTTGAGCCATCACGGAGCCCTCGTTGAGAAGGCCGCTCCGGGCGTTTGGCGCGTCACCGCAAAAGAGATCCAGCCGCGCACGCCTTACGAACTCGTGCGCAAGATGCGTGCTTCGATTTGTCTTCTGGGCGCACTCGTCGGGCGCTTGCGCACGGCGGATATTGCTTTGCCCGGCGGCTGTGTTATCGGGCCGCGTCCGATAGACTTGCACTTAAAGGGGCTGGCGAGGCTGGGCTGTGTGATCTCGCACAAAAACGGCTACGTCAGCGTGGATGCCTCCCGTGCGCATGGCACCAATGTTTTCATGGGCGGGCGGCAGGGAAGCACCGTCACCGGCACGGCCAATCTGCTCATGGCCGCAGTGCTCACGCCGGGGCTTACGCGCATAGACAGCGCGGCGTGCGAGCCGGAGATAGTGGATTTGTGCGTCATGCTTCAGAAGATGGGGGCGCGCATAGACGGCGTGGGCAGTCCGGTGCTCACCATAGAGGGTGTGGCTTCATTGCACGGGTGCGACCATACGGTGGTGCCCGACCGCATTGAAGCGGGCACTTACTTGCTCGCCGGCGTCCTCTCCGAAGGGGATGTCACCGTGCGCGGAGCACGCACGGAGCATCTTGGCGCATTTCTGGACAAACTGGAAGAGGCCGGTGTCGTCGTCGAAAATGCCGGGCCTGATACCTTGCGTGTGCATGGCGGTTTTCACCGATGCCGTCCTGTGGATATTATCACTTTGCCGCACCCCGGTTTTGCCACGGACTTGCAGGCTCAATTTTCAGTGCTGCTCGCGCACATCCCCGGCATAAGCCTGATTACCGAGCGCATTTATCCCAATCGCTTCATGCACGTCTCTGAATTGCAGCGCATGGGCGCGGATATCGCCATTGAGGGCGCGACGGCCATTATCAAAGGCGGAATGCGTCTTTCGGGTGCTCCGGTGATGGCATCGGATCTGCGTGCCAGCGCGGCATTGATCCTGGCCGGGCTGGCTGCTTCCGGCGAGACATGGGTGCAGCGTGTCTATCATCTCGATCGCGGCTATGAGCAATTTGACACACGCCTTGCCGCACTTGGTGCGGACATCGTCAGGCTGGATTCCAGCGAAATGCCCAATGATGGCGCGGACGACTAGTGCGCCCTGCGCACATTGCCCGCCTCAGTCTCTACGGATCGCTTCGTTCTATGCGGGCCAGAAAAAACCGGTCGCGCCCACTCATGTCTTTGCGCGATTCATGGTGTGCGTAGCCTAGTGATTCAGCATGTGCGGCCAGCGCATCGGCATGTGCAATGCCAGTCTCCAAGGCGACAAATCCTCCCGGAAGCAGATGCGCTTTTGCCTGCGCAAGGATGGTCTTCAAATCAGAGAGACCGTCGTCTTGCGCGACGAGTGCTTCGCGTGGTTCATGCTGCGCAACTTCTGGAGCAGCAGTGGCCAGTTCCTCTTCTGTCAAATAAGGCGGGTTGCTCACAATGGCGTCAAATCCACCCTCGATGCCGTGCATCCAGTTTCCGGTGACAAATGTGATTCGCGCTTCGAGGCCGAGCTTCTGTGCGTTTTCGCGGGCGAGCGCCAGAGCCTTTTCAGAACGATCAGTGGCAACGACTTGCATCTCCGGTCGCTCGGAGGCGAGGCTGAGCGCGATGGCTCCCGTGCCCGTGCCCAGATCGGCGGCGCGCACCGGGCCGGAAGCGGGCAGGGCGTCGAGCACCAGCCCGGCCAGTTCTTCAGTCTCCGGGCGCGGGATAAGGGCGCGTGGATCGCATTTGAGCGTGAGGGAGCGGAAGTCCGTCTCTCCCGTGATGTATTGGAAAGGTTCTCGCGCCGCACGTCGGCGCACCCAGTCGCGCAGTCGCGCAAGTGTCTCTTCGGACATCAGGCGCTCGAATTGCAAGTAGAGTTCAAGCCGTTTGCAGTGCAATGCAGCGGCGAGGAGCAATTCGGCTTGGAGGCGCGGATTTTCCAGCTTTTTCCCCGCAAAAAAGCCCTCGGTTTTTTTAAGGATTTCGAGCAGGGTTTGCATGAGAAGTAAGGAAGAGGCCGATTGGCGCTATTTAGGCAGATTGTTCATTGCAACGACCATCCACACCACGATCACCAGCGTCCAAAGCAAGCCTGCATAGCCTGAGCACAGGCCGCCAATGGCAAGACCGCGGCCTTGGCGTCCGGGGTTGTTTTTGATGTTCGACAGCGCCATGTGTCCGCAGACGATAGCCGGGATGCTGCCGAAGATGGAGAGGCAGAACAATCCCAGGATACCCAGCACAAGCGAGGCGATGGCGAGCGACTCGGTGGCGGGAGGCTGTGCCACGAATGCGGGTGCCTGCTGCGGCAGCGGCGGCGGGGCGGACAAAGTCCCGGATGCGGGCAGGGTGCTCACGGTACCGATGGCGACCCAGTTTGACGCACCGACTTCCGCGATCTGTGTTTGCGGGCTGATGTCACCGCTCTTGAGGAGGGTTTCCAGCGTTTCAAGAGACACAGGGCCAGCAGCCTTGTGCTCACGGGAGATGTAGTAATAGAGGATGTTGTTGCTCATCGGGGGGGCGGAAAAAAGAGAACTTGCCAGAGACGCACATTCTCTCAACCATAAAGATCAACAGCAATGGCACTCCCGGCTTTTACTCCATGTTTTTACAATACGTTACATAAGGTTACGTTTCGTTACATTGTGTTAAATGGTTTGCTAAGCGGAGAGAAGTGCCCAATGATCGCAACCGTAATAATCGTTAAAAATGGCGACTTCTGCACCTGACAAAAACGCATCCCAGACGAAGCGTAAAACCACGTCTCCCTGGGCCATGGGACTCGTGCTTGGTGGAGCGATCGGCATTGCCTTTATCGGTGGTTGGACACTTGCTCAAAATAGCGCAGGAAAAGAATCTTTGTATGATTTTAACTCCCGGCCTGCTGCCGTGTCCGTGCCGGGGACTTCAGGCGATGCCCCGCCTGTGCTGCCGGCAGCCGATCCGGCACAGCCCGTTTCAGACGCAGTTCCCACCCTTCCAGCCGATGCACCGGAGGCCGTTCCCGTTTCCCCGCCTGTTCCCGAACTACCTCCCGCCCATAGTCCACCCGTTCCCGCCACACCGGAAGTGCCTTCTGCTGTGCCGACTGCCGTAGAGCCTTCCAAGCCGGATGTTATCGAAGCGGCGCATTTGGCAATCCTCACCGAGCCGGGGGCACAGGTATTGCTGGAAGAGGAAGGCCACGCACCGCGTTTTCTGGGAGTGGCTGATCATGCGGGGAATCTGAACGTCGCTGAGGCGATGCACGCCGGAAGCAAGACGGTTTCCCTCGTTTTCAAACACCCCGAATGCATCGAGGCCCGCCGGGAGAGTGTGGTGCTCGAAGCCGGGGCAAAGGTCGCCATCGAAGAGCGGATGCGCCCGAAGCCGGGCACGCTTGTCGTCTCTGCCGAACCCTCTTCTGCCGAAATTATTTTGGACGGTAAATCGAAAGGGCGTGGCTTTGTCAGGGTTGATAATGTGTCCTCGCGTGTGCCGCATGTGCTGGAGGTGCGCACACCCGATGCCGACATGGTGCAACGCACGATCATCATCTCCCCCAACATCGTCACCGTAGAGCGGATCAACCTCGTGCGCACGGAACCCAGCGCCTCCGTGCGGCAGGAGCCCCGCGCACCCGCGCAGCCCGAAGTGCGCGCTCCGGGGCCTGTCGTGGCACCCGGCGGGGTTTTGCTGCAAGGAGCTATGCTCGAGCTGACACGCATGGCAGGTGTGAGGGTGCGCATTGACGAGAGGCCGATCGGAATCGAGCAGGGGCATATCCGCAATGTCAAAGCCGGAGACCATGTATTGACACTTCTGCGTGACTCCGTGGCAAATCCGGCTGTGCCGCAGATCCTGTGGCGGCGTGCCGTGCATGTCGTGCCGGGAGAGACGACCATCCTCAGCAACACGGACACCATGTCAGGGCTGGAGGATACCGCGCCGTTGACCATGGATGCGACCAAAGCCGCCCGGTTGACCTTGGCGCTGACGGAAGGAAAAGCGAAGGCCATCCCGGTGAACCTCGTCTCAGTGACCTTCAACAGTGTTCCGCTCGTTCTGACAAAAAGCGGCGCATGGCTCGTCCCCGTTTCCGTGGCAGGCATATTGCGTGTGACTGCTCCGGGATTTCTCATCGAGGAGCGCTCTTTGCATTTTAATACCCCCGGCGATTATTCTCTCTCCTGTGTGCTTCGTTCCACGACTGGAGCGGCCACCACACCGGGCGTTGCCAAGCCGGCATTGCCGCCTGCTGCGGGTAAATCCTGGGTAGCGCGTGTCATCGCCGTCTCGCCCGACAACGGGCTTATCGTCATAGGCGATGTGGCCGGGCGCCCGGTCAAGGCCGGAAACAATCTGGTGCTTTCACCAGTCGCCGTTGCCGAGCCACGCATCCGGATGTCTGTCATTGAGGTCAAAAATGGCGTTGTTCTTTGCCAGATGCTACCGGACAAGACGCACCCCATTCTTCCCGAACGGGGTGCCGATGCTCTGGTTACTCCGGTGCAATAAGGCAATTGACAATCCGCTCACCCCAAAAGTAACTCTCTCCACCAGTTTTTCATCACCAAAACAGTCTCTCTTTTTCTCCAATGCGATTCTCAAAATCTTCTCTCCTTGCGGCTGCCGCACTGGCCGCTTTTGCCCTTCCTGCCCCCATGCCGGCGCTGGAAATCAACGAAAGAATTCTCTACACCACACGGGAACAGGATGAATTTCTGGAACGTGTGATACCTGCTGCCGCAGTGGAGCCTTATGTCTCAGCGATACCCAGTGACTACAAGATGATAGCCGACAGCAAGTATCGGCAGACGGAGCCAACCGGAAAAATCCAGATAAAAAACTTGAGCGGGGCAGGCGACATCATCTTGGATTCGTATGTGCAGATGGAGTTGTTCTCGGAACAAAACACTACGTTTAACGGGCTGTTCTTCAGTGAAAACAGCGAGGCGACGCTGGTAAAAACCGGTAACGGTGTCTTGCAATACGGCAGCGCGAACGGAGGGGGGGCTTTCCTGACTTTGAACACA
>JAITXH010000179.1 GCA_031284845.1 Puniceicoccales bacterium
CTCTGGCGCAAAGACAGCAAACTCTCCGAGCAAATCGCCGAGAAGGATTATCTCATCCCGCCCGAACTTTGCTCCATGATCAAGACCATGATAGGGCGTTGGTCTCTCAAAAAGGACGACCCCATCAGACGCGTCCTCGACTTCAGTTCCGGCTGCGAACCCATCCAAATGGTTCTTGAGCATGCCCGCAAAGAAGGCTTCGACGTTTATACCATCGAAGGTGCCACTGCCTTTAAGCTCGGTGAACGCCGCGACAACACCGTCTCGTTCCTCGTCAACGAACTTCGCAAAGCCGCAGTCTGGCTCCAAGGCAAACCCGTGGACGAAGACCGCGTAGCCGAAGAGATCCATTACAAAAACGAAGCCCTGCGCAAAGTCGGGCGCATCCTCGACCTGCGCCTCAAGCGCCCCTTCGACATCGGCACCATCCCCATGATGTGGCTCCTCGGCGGCACTACCAGTTACTTTGGCAACCGCGAAAAGTTTTTCAGCATCCTCGACAAACTCACTGCCGAACTCGAGGTCGCCGCCAAAGTCCCCGAGACGCGCCCCTACCTGCCCATCATTCTCGCCGGTGGCGCTCCAGGCGGACTCAGCTTCATCAAGCTATTGGAACAGGCCAATGTCGTGGTCGTCGGCTCCGTCATGCTCGGCACCGCGCTTTACCGCGAAGACCTCCCGCCGCTCGAATCGGTGGCGCACTATCTCTTCGATTCCCAGCTTCGTGGCGAAGGCGGCGAAGGCACTGGTGCCTCGGCCACTTTGCGCCGTCGCCGCATCGAAGAACTCATCGAAAAGACCGGTGCCAAAGGCCTCATTTCCGCCGCCATCACCGCCTGCCCCTATGCCAGCCTCGTGCAGCAACTGGAGCGCAATTATTTCCGCAAAATCGGGTTCCCCATTGTCGCGCTCGAACACAGCGTCCACAACGAACCCGCTACGGAAGAGCAGACCATGCGCGTCAAAGCCTTCCTCGAACAACTCGGCGCGGCGGCGTAGCCGCCAATTAAAAATGAAAAATTAAAAATCCGGTGACCGCGCACGCCACATCCGAGGGAACACGCGCTACCTCATTTTTAATTTTTCATTCCTTTCCAACTTACAACCACATCCATCACCAAAAACGCACACATCGCCATGTCCATTGCAACACTAGAATCTGAACACGCCGTCGGCACCAAACGTCACGGCAGCGTCATCCAGCCCGATCTTTACGAAGCGCGGGAGGAAAAACCGTTTTCCAAAACCGTCGTCGAACTCGGCGACCTCGCCCGCTCGTGGAACCTTGAGCGCATCGAAGAACTCGCCCGTGGAGGGCGCCGCGCCGTATGGGGCGGCTACGCCTGGGATTCGCCCCTCTTGCGTGCTACCGACACCATCGGTGCCAGTATCATGGAACTCTGGCGCAAAGACAGTAAACGCTCCGAACAAATCGCCGAAAGTGAACTCCAGATTCCCGGTGAATTTTGCTCCATGATCAAAGTCATGGCCGGACGCTGGGTGCTTAAAAAAGAAGACCCCATCAAGCGCGTCCTCGGGTTCAGCTCCGGCTGCGAACCCATTGGCATGGTGCTCGAACACGCCCGCAGCGCAGGCTACGAGGTTTACACCATCGAAGGGGCCACCGCCTTCAAAGTGGACGAGCGCCCCGACAGCACCGTCAAATTCCTCGCCAACGAACTCCGCAAAGCCTCCATCTGGCTCCAGGGTAAACCCGTTGACGAAGACCGCCTCTCCGAAGAAATCAGCATCAAGAACGACGCCCTGCGCAAAGTCGCCCACATCCTCGATCTGCGCCTCAAGCGCCCCTTCGATATCGGCAGCCTCCCCGTCATGTGGCTCCTCGGCGGCACCAGCAGCTACTTTGGCGACTACAAGAAGTTCATCAACATCGTTGACCGCCTGACTGCCGAACTGGAGGAAGCGGTCAAAACCCCGGAGACGCGCCCGTATCTGCCTTTGATCCTTGCAGGCGGGCCTCCCGGCGGCTTGAGCTTCTTCCAGCTTTTGGAGAAAGCAAACGCCGTCATCCTCGGCCTCGTGTTGCTTGGCACCTCGCTTTACCGTGAGGATATCCCGCCGCTTGAATCGCTGGCGCACTACCTCTTTGATTCGCAGTTACGCGGCGAGTTGGGCGAGGCCACGGGCGCTTCGGCGCTCTTGCGTCGCCGCGGCATCGAAGCACTCATCGAGAAAACCGGCGCAAAGGGCCTCATCTCCTCGGCGGTGACTGCCTGCCCTTACGCCAGCTTGGTTCAGCAGTTGGAACGCAGCTATTTTCGCAAGCAAGGGTTCCCCATCGTCGCGCTCGAACACAGTGTTCATAACGAGCCTGCCACTGAAGAGCAGACCATGAAAATCAAAGCCTTCCTTGAGCAACTCGGCGCAACGGTGTAGCCGCCAAGCCGCTGAGCGGCCAATTAAAAATTAAAAACGAAAAATGAGGCTGGCGCTTGTTCTCACGGATGTGGGAGTGCGCCAGTCTCATTTTTAATTTTTAATTCTCTTCCCCTCTCACAACGACAATTCATTGAGGCACAGCTTGCAAATCTGTGCCGCTTTGAAGAGCCGCCGCGCCTGCTTCCGGCGCGCTGAGGAAGGCCGTCACTTTTTCTTGTTCAAAAACTTCAGCACATCGGCGGCCTGCTTGCTTGTCGCCGCTTTGTAGTCGAGCCAGACGCACTTCCCGTCCTCAAATAAAAATGCCTGCCGCCCGGCAGCATCCCGCGAGACGGGCACGCCGAAGGCCGTTACGACAGCCTTCTTTTCTTTGTCCGCAAGCAGGGAAAACGGCAGCTTGTTTTTCTCCTGGAATTTTTTCTGTGCTTCCGGTGTGTCGAGACTCACGCCGAGCACTTTCACCCCGCGCGTCTGCAATTCGGCGTAACTATCGCGCAAGCTGCACGCCTGTTTCGTGCAGCCGGGCGTGTCTGCTTTGGGGTAAAAATAAACCAGCAGAAAACCTTTTCCGCCGAATTCGCGCAAGACCACCGGTTTCCCGTCTTGGTCGGGTGCGGTGACGTCGGGGAGGGCGTCGCCCAGCTTGAGTGGCTTGACCGCAGCCGGTTTCGTAGCCGCCTTGGTGGCAGACCGGGCGGCGCTTGAAGCCGAGGGTGCCGAGGGCGGAGTGGGGGCTGAAGGAGCGGCGGCGACAGTGGCGCTCGACGCACAAACAAGGGCACAGATGGTAACGAGTGTTTTCATACGCATCCAGAAGAGTCCCTGCCCGCGAAATGGCAAGAGCGTTCGCGAGGAGCCAGGATTCACGGGTTACGGGGAATTTTTTCATCCACGAATTACACGAATTTCACGAATTGGATTAGGTTTTTTTGGCTGCGGATTGCGCCAGTGAGCATTGAGTTTTCTCACAGAACATCCTGATAATTCATGGATAACCTGCTCAAAACGAATTTTCAACCTGAGTGCGGATTGGGTAGGGCACGTATTTGCAGCGCGAAGAGCCATCCTTGTAAAGCTCCACCAGAGCGTAGCCCGGCGGTGTCTGCTTGCAGGCGCTGAGACCGTCTTCGCCAGGTTCCCAGTAATGCCCGCCTGCGGAACCATTGCAGCAATACTTCACACCGTTATACCACACGCGATCCAAGAGGTGCGTGTGTCCCGAGAGGCAAATTTTCACATTGGGGTTGGCGTTAAACAGCGCCAGAATTTCCTCCCAATCCCGGTGCATGGCGCTGTGGTCAGGCAGCGTGGAAAATGCGGCGATCGGGTAATGGCTCAATACGAGGACGGGCAGGTGCCGGTTATGGTCCAGATCAAATTTCAGCCAGGACATCTGCTCCTCTCCCAATGCCCCGCCGCCATCGTGCATGCTGTCCAAGACGCAAAAGTGCCAGCCCTCGCTGGAAAAGCTGTAGTAGGCGGATTCCATGCCGAGTTGCCGCAATGCGCAGGGCTTGCCGTGCAAGGGGTCAGTGGCGTCGTCCGGGTAAAATAAGTCGCCCTCTCCCAGACAACTGCGGAGCGAGACATCGCTCAACTCGGCATTTGTGCAGTCCTTCCAGAGTTGCCATTCGCGCTCAACGTATTCGCGTGAGGGATGGCCTCCGTCCGGCATGTAAATCGAGCCGCCGCCATTGAGAAACAGGCTTATATCCGGGTTGTTGCGCCGGATGTGCCGGAGCATGCCACGGAATCGCGCCGGGGCATCGTGTTCTGTGCGCAAGTGGGCATCGGTGAAATGAACAAGCCGCAGCACCGGTTCGTGCCCACTGATGTTAGCGGGGCGTTGCACTTGCGGGATAGATAAAAGCGACCCCGTGCTCAATGAGCGCGAATTGTTATGGGCTGCATATGCTCGAGGAGGCATGGGAAGAAGTAAAAGTGAAAAACTGGAAATTAAAAATGAAAAAATTTGCTCACCGCGTTACCGCAATCCCGGAAGACTGAAGAGTCCGGGAAACGGTGTGTCCGCTAAGCCCGCATTGCCCGCTGTGCCGATTACAGCAGCACATTGTCAATAAGCCGCGTGGTGCCTAGCAATACGGCGGCGGCCAACAGCGTTTTCCCGGTTTCCACTACATCCACAGGCTGCATGGTCACGCTGTCCACGACGCCGATGTATTGGACCCGGAAGTCCGGGAAACGTGATAAATGCGCCGAGACCGCTTCGCGCACGATCAGGGCGCGCCGGGTGCCGGATGCCGCAGCGGCCCGCCCGGCTTTGAGCGCGGCAAACAATTCAGGCGCACGTTTTCGTTGAAGCACGGTCAAATAACGGTTGCGGGAACTCATCGCCAGACCGTCCGGCTCGCGCACGATGGGCGCGATTTCGATATGCACTGGTAAAAATAAGTCGGCACTCATCTTGCGCAGCACTGCGGCTTGTTGGGCATCTTTTTGCCCGAAAACGGCGACATCCGGGCGGACGATGTTCAGGAGCATCGCCACGACTGTAGCCACGCCGCGAAAATGTCCGGGTCGGAAATCGCCGCACAACCCGTGGCTGCACAACTCCTCGTGGACATGGGTGGAAAAGTGAGCGGGAAACATCGCCTCCGCCTCCGGGAGAAATACGATGTCCACACCGCGCGAGCTGCAGGCGGCAATGTCTGCCGACTCGGTGCGCGGATAGCGGGAATAGTCTTCGTTGGCGCCAAACTGAATGGGATTGACGAAAATGGAGACCACCACGACGGATGCCTTTGTGCGGGCGAGTTCTGTGAGCAGCAGATGCCCTTCGTGCAGGCATCCCATAGTCGGAACCAGTGCGATGGTTTTTCCTTCGGCGCGCAATTTTGCAGCGAGGGTTTGCATTTCTGGAATAGAGCGGACGGTTTGCATAGTTCAGCCGCCACAATGGACATTACATGTCCGGGAAAAAAGAACCTTTTTACCAACAACGTCTTTTCTTTGATTTTTTTCATCCACGAATTGTGGGATTTCTTCATCCACGAATTTCACGAAATGAATTAGGTGTTTTTGACTGCGGATTGCGCAGATGAGCATAGATGTCTATCGGATTTATTCGCAAAACATCCTGATAGTCGGCGAATAACGTGAAAATTATTTTTATGTTTAGAAATAAAAAAAATCGTGGAATTCGTGGATCAAAAAATCACCCTACATTTGCGTAGGAATGCCAGTGGCTCCCGACGCATGAGTAGCTTCACTGCCTTTCCTGTTCAGTAGAATACAGGTGTATTTTGATCAAAAATTTATTCATGAAAATTTATTCACTTGATATTCAGTAGATAACGAAATGAGCATTTTCCTTTTTACGCATTGGCACCGTGCTTGCTCATGCGTCACCGCACACGGATGAACACCCGCGTGACATTTAACAAATCAAAGCACACAAAAAACACATGAGAAAAGTAGCCATTTACGGTAAAGGTGGTATCGGTAAGTCCACTACCACGCAAAACACAGTCGCCGGACTCGTTGAGATGGGCAAGAAGGTCATGGTCGTCGGTTGCGACCCGAAGGCCGACTCGACCCGACTCCTCCTTGGCGGTCTCGCCCAGCGCTCCGTCCTCGACACGCTCCGTGAAGAAGGCGAAGACGTTGAACTCTCCGACATCCGCAGCGCCGGATTTTGCAACAGCCTCTGCGTCGAGTCCGGTGGCCCGGAACCCGGCGTCGGTTGCGCAGGGCGCGGCATCATCACCTCCATTAACATGCTTGAGCAGCTCGGCGCTTACGACGACGCCGAAGGTCTTGACTACGTGTTTTACGATGTCCTCGGGGACGTTGTTTGCGGTGGTTTCGCCATGCCGATCCGCGAAGGCAAGGCAGAGGAGATCTACATTGTCTGTTCCGGCGAGATGATGGCCATGTATGCGGCCAATAACATTTCCAAAGGCATCCTGAAGTTCGCACAAAACGGCGTCGTCCGTCTCGGCGGACTTATCTGTAATAGCCGCAAGGTGGACAACGAACGCGAGATGATTGAAAAATTCGCCGAAAAACTCGGGACACAGATGATCCACTTCGTCCCGCGCCATAACGACGTGCAACGCGCCGAAATCAACCGCAAGACCGTCATCGAATGGAATAAGGAATGCGAACAGGCCGACGAATACCGCGCCCTCGCCCGTGCCATCGCAGGCAATACGAAGTTCGTCATCCCCAAGCCGCTCACCATTCAGGAGTTGGAAGACTTGCTCATGGCCTACGGCCTGATGAACTAGTCCCGAAGGCCCCTAAGTGCCTTAAAGTCTTTAAGGACTTTAGAGACCTCAGGGGCCAAACACACCTGCATCCACACACCACCCAAGCACTCACGCCACACGACCATGTCCATATCACCGATGACACACGACCCGTCCACCGAGCCTGCCCCTGAACCGGGCACCTCTGCTGCTCACGCTGCCTCCCTCAACAGCGCTGAAGTCCGGGAGAAAATGCTGGAAATCTACCCGGACAAGACGAAGAAGAAACGCGCCAAGCAGCTTCTCGTCAACGACCCGTCCGCGCCTGCCCAAATCGCCGCCAACACGCGCACCATCCCCGGCATCATCACCCAGCGCGGTTGCACCTATGCCGGGTGCCGTGGTGTCGTCATCGGGCCGATGCACGACGTGCTTCACATCACACACGGCCCCATTGGCTGTTCCTTTTATTCATGGCAGACGCGCCGCAATCTGGCCCGCCCGAAGCCCGGGCAGACCAATTACCTCCAATACTCCATGACTACCGACATGATGGAGGACGAAATCATTTTCGGCGGGGACAAGAAACTCGCTGCCGCTATCCGCGAGGCCTACGCCATCTTCAAACCCAAGGCCATCGCCGTTTATGCCACCTGCCCGGTCGGCCTCATCGGCGACGACATTCACACCGTCTGCCGCCTTGCCAAACAGGAGCTTGGCATCAACATTTTCGGCTTCTCCTGCGAAGGTTATAAAGGGGTCTCCCAGTCTGCCGGGCACCACATCGCCAACAACGGCGTATTCAAGCACATGGTCGGCCTCGATGACACCCCGGACGACGCCGAATTCCGCATCAACATGCTCGGCGAATACAATATCGGCGGCGACGCCTGGGAGATTGACACCCTCCTGCGCAAGTGCGGCATCCACATCACCGCCACCCTTTCCGGCGACATCTCCTACGAGCAGGTTACCCGGTGCCACACTGTGGATCTCAACATCGTCCAATGCCATCGCTCCATCAATTACATGGCAGACATGATGGAGACCAAGTTCGGCATTCCGTGGTTTAAGGTGAACTTCATCGGCGCGAACAGCACCATAAAGAGCCTCCGCAAGATCGCCCAATTCTTCGATTCCAAAAAGCTCACCGACCGCGTCGAGGAAGTCATTGCAGAGGAAATGGCCGTCCTGCGCCCCGTCATGGAGGACGTCAAGTCCCGCTGCAAAGGCAAGACTGCCGCCCTTTTCGTCGGCGGCTCCCGTGCCCACCATTATCAAGATCTTTTCCGCGACATCGGCATGAGCGTCATTGCCGCAGGTTATGAGTTTGCCCACCGCGACGACTATGAAGGCCGCGCCGTGCTACCCACGATCAAAGTGGACGCCGATTCACGCAACATTGAGGAGATTGAAGTGGAGGCCGACCCGAAGCGTTATCGTCCGCGCAAGAGTGAAGAGCAGAACGCCGCATTGGCTGCAGGTGGTTTTTCCTACAAAGATTACGAAGGCATGATGCGCGAGATGAGGAAAGAGACACTTGTTATAGATGACATTTCCCATCACGAAATCGAGAAACTCATCGAAATTTACAAGCCGGACATCATTGGTTCGGGAATCAAAGAAAAGTTCATTATCGAGAAACTGGGCGTCCCCTGCAAACAGCTCCACAGCTACGATTACAGCGGCCCTTACGCAGCGTTCGTCGGGGCGGCAAATTTCTATAACGAAGTGGATCGCATGGTGAATACCAAGGTGTGGAAATTGGTTTCCTCGCCTTGGAGAAAAGATTCTTCAGTCCCCGCGAAGCCCGTATATGCCCCGCGTTCCCGGAATTCGACCGAAGAAGGACAGAAGAATTGGAAGCGCACCGGCGGATAGGCGGCAGGGAAGGGCGGGAGCCGTTGCGCCACAGAAGGCATTGAGCACCCGGGGCGGGTAGGCGTCGGCATGTCCACACAGTTTTGTTGGCGCACAGCGCTGGCAAAGCCCCGGTGGACTCTGCCGACAGATGCCTCCTTCCTCCTTGCGCACAGCGGCTCTCGCCGACCCCTTGAGGCGTTGCTGCGCATCGTCATTTTTTTGTAAAAAAAGAATCCGCCGCTACCTTTTTCTTGCCTATTACCAGTGCCTGCTAAGCATGCCCGCAGCACAAACTTTAACGTCTTATCATCCATGAAAAACTCTCGTTTCCCGACGCGTTTTGTTACGCGCACATTGGCCCGTCCGGCGCGCCCGCTTGCCCGTTTGCTTTCCGCCGCCGCCGCGCTCGCTGCCACCGCCGCCTTCGGCCCGTCGCTCGCCCCGGAACTTCACGGCGCGACCGAGGCCGACTTCAGTCGTCCTGATAGAATTATCAGTATCAGTTTCGGCGATCAGGCACTCAACATTGGCTCGCCCGGAGCTGTTTCAGTTGCGTATCAAAACTGGAACACCCCGACTAGCACCACTGGCTCCTTGGCCGCCTTGAAGGATAATACCGGCAGTGTCACCGGCGTCTCCGCCTCATGGTCCTCGTTTGCCTTTTAC
>JAITXH010000199.1 GCA_031284845.1 Puniceicoccales bacterium
CTGTGCAGCCCCTCCAAAAACAACAAAGACCAGCGTTGCCGCTGGTCTTGTTGTTTTTGAGAAGGTGATTCTCTGCTCCGATTAGAGTGCCTTGATAAGGCGCTCGCGCTCGGCGGCGATTTCCGCAGGCAAATGAGCACCAAAGGTGGCGAAAAACTCGCCTTGCTCTTCCGTTTGCTTGCGCAGGTTGTCGCGGTTGATGGCCGTGACAGCGTCCCATTGGGCTTGTGAGAAGTCCAGCCCGGCCCAGTCAATGTCTTCCTTATTGGGCACAAAGCCGAGGGGTGTTTCCTTGGCCTTGGCGATGCCTTGGACGCGCTCGACAATCCATTTGAGGACGCGGGCATTGTCGCCGAAACCCGGCCACAGGAATTCGCCAGCAGGGCCTTTGCGGAACCAGTTGACGTGGAAAACGGCAGGCGGGTTTGTGACCTTTTTGCCAATTTTGATGTGGTGGCCGAAGTAGTCGCCCATGTGGTAGCCGCAGAAGGGCAGCATGGCCATCGGGTCACGGCGCAGGGAACCGACTTTGCCTTCGGCGGCGGCGGTCTGCTCGCTGCTGAGGGTGGCACCCAGATAGACGCCGTGGTTCCAACTGATGGATTGGAAGACGAGCGGGATCTCGCTCATGCGGCGTCCGCCATAGACGACTGCCGAGATGGGCACGCCGGCGGGATTTTCCCAGTCCTTGTCAATGCACGGGCAATTGCGGGCGGGGGCGGTGAAGCGGGAATTCGGGTGTGCGGCGAGGACGGGCTTGCCGTCTTTGTCCACCTGTCCGGGTTTCCAGTCGTTGCCCTTCCAGTCAATGAGGTGCGCAGGGGCTTCCTTGCTGAGACCTTCCCACCACACATCGCCATCATCGGTGAGGGCGACATTGGTGAAGATGGTGTCCTTGGAGCAAGAGGCGAGGGCGTTGAAGTTGGTTTTGGCGGAGGTGCCGGGGGCCACACCGAAGAAGCCTGCTTCGGGATTGATGGCGAGGAGGCGTTTGCCGTCTTTATCGGGCTTGAGCCATGCAATGTCGTCGCCGATGGTGGTGACTTTCCAGCCGTTAAGCTCTTTCGGCGGGATGAGCATGGCGAAGTTGGTTTTGCCGCAGGCGCTGGGGAAGGCGGCGGTCACATAGGTCTTTTCGCCGGTGGGAGATTCGACACCGAGGATGAGCATGTGCTCGGCGAGCCAGCCTTCGTCGCGTGCGAGCACGGAGGCGATACGCAGGGCGAGGCACTTTTTGCCGAGGAGGGCGTTGCCGCCGTAGCCGGAGCCGAAGGACCAGATGGAGCGCTCTTCGGGGAAGTGGGCGATGTAGGTGTTTTCAGGATTGCAAGGCCAGGCGACATCTTTCTCGCCGGCTTTGAGGGGCTTGCCGACGCTGTGGAGGGCCGGCACGAAGAATTTGTCGGAGCCGAGGGCGTCGAGCACGGGCTGGCCGATGCGGGCCATGACGCGCATGTTGACGACGACGTAAGGGGAGTCGGAGATTTCAACGCCGTATTGGGCGAGGGGGGAGCCGATGGGACCCATGGAGAATGGGATGACATACAGCGTGCGCCCGGTCATGGAGCCGGCGAAGAGGCCCTTCAGTTTGGCCTTCAGTTCGACCGGGTCGGTCCAGTTGTTGGAGGGACCTGCGTCTTCCTTGGTCTTGGAGCTGATGTAGGTGCGTGATTCTACGCGGGCTACGTCGCGGGTGTCGGAGCGGAACAAGTAGCTGTTCGGGCGCTTGGCTTCGTTGAGCTTGATGGCCATCCCACTGGCGACCATCTCGTTGAAAAGGGCGTCGGCTTCGGCTTGCGATCCGTCGCACCAGTGAATTTTTGCCGGTTTACAAAGGGCGGCGATTTCATCCACCCAAGCTTTCAACTTGGCATGGTTTGTTTTTATGTTAGAAGTGTAAGAACTCATCGAGATAAGTTTTTTCGGCGGTATGCAACAGATTTGCAAATGAAAATTCAGTGAGACGGGGTGCAATTTCATTTTCTAATACCCTATGTTAGGAATGCTAAACCCGGCTGTTTTACGGGAATTTGCGGGCTATTTTTCAAGGGCAGTTGAGGTGGGATGAATTTTACAATCTATTGGTCATCTGCGATGATCTAATTCGCTCTGAGTGTGGCAAGGCGCATGCCGGAATTGGTTTGGCTCAAAGAGCGTTCTGTTTTTGACATTCTCTCTCAATTGCTCCTGTATCGCGCACTCTCATGCCCGCCGACATACTCACACCTGACATCTTCAATTCACAATTCTCCCGCGACACGGTCCCTGCACTGGATGTGCTTAGGCGCGAGGGTTGGACGCGTTTTAACGAATTGCCTCTGCCGCAACGCACCTTGCAGCAATGGCGCTTCTCCAACCTTGACCACATTAAGCCGGAGGGCTTTGTCCTGCCGTCTGCGCCGCCGTCACCTGACGTGCGCGCTGCTCTTCTGGCGCGTTCGCCGTTCATTGGCGGGAGTGCTGCGGCATTTGTATTTGCCGATGGATACCTTATCGAAGAGCAAGCCATTGATAAGGACTTGCAGGCCCGGGGCGTCATTTTTGAGCCGCTTGCCGTCGCCGCTCTAAAGCACCCCGACTTGCTCCGGCAGCACTTGCTCAAATCTGGCGCTGCGCTGGGGGGCGAGAAGTTCCTCGCGCTGCATCAGGCGTATCTTGGCAGCGGCTATTTTCTCTACGTGCCCGATGGCGTCGAGGTGTCGCGCCCTGTCGTCATCTACAACTGGCTGGCCGGGAGCAATGCTGCCGTCTTCCCGCACGCCCTCATCGTCGCCGGGGATAATGCACGTATCAACGTGGTGGATTTTTACCTCTCGGCGGATCCGGCGGGGGCAGGTTTCTCTTCGGCAGCGGCGGACATCCATGCTGGCGCGGGTGCGGGCGTCTCGCGCACCGTGGTGCAAGACTGGGGGACGCAGGTGCGATCTTACCAAGTGGATGCCACCCATGCCGGGCGCGACAGTGCGGTGACTTCAGTCTCGGTGAATCTCGGTGCGCATCGGGCGCGTTTCGAGAACACAATCCGCATCAACGGAGTCGGGGCCAATGTGCGCGTTTACGGGTTGACGGTGGCCGACGGCGAACAGGAGTTCGACCAGCGCACTTTGCAGATCCACAATGCAGGCGGGGCGTATTCCGATCTGCTTTTCAAAAATGCTCTTCTCGATCGCGCTCGCACCATCTTTTCGGGGCTTATCCGCGTTGCTCCCGACGCGCAAAAAACCGACGCCTATCAAGCCAATCGCAACCTGTTGTTGTCTCCGGATGCCGAGGCCAATTCGCTTCCCGGTCTTGAAATTGGTGCCAACGATGTGAGGTGCTCCCATGGGGCGACGACCGGGCAGCTCGATGATGAGGAGCTTTTTTATCTCTTGGCGCGTGGTATTCCGAAGGAAAAGGCGTCTGAATTGCTCGTTTTCGGCTTTTTTGAAGAAATTATCGGGAAAACAGACGATTCCGAGTTGGCCGGGATATTGCGCGATTTCGTGCGCGCCAAGTTTACGCGGCGCACAAAGGGTGCCGAAGACGTCCTGTTTTGACCTGAAAAGGCAATTGGGGCAGCGTTGCTTTCACAATGTCGGCGCAATCACTCGTTGCGCCAGTGTAACCCGGCCCGGATGGCGTCGGCCATGCGCACGGCGGGCTGCGTAGCCGCTACGTCATGCATGCGCAACATCGCGGCTCCATGTGCGATCCCCCAGACGGCGGTGGCAGTGTTGCCTTCCTGCCGCGCTGCGACAGGCGCGTCCAGCACGAGGCCGAGGGTGGATTTGCGGCTCGTGCCGAGTAATACGGGGAAACCCAGCGCGACCACCCGGTCAAGTTGGCGCAGGCACTCCAGATTTTGCGCGGGCGTCTTGCCAAATCCAAATCCTGGATCGAGCCATATCTGCGAGTCGGGCACTCCGGCATCCCGCGCCAGCCCAACGGAGTGGCGGAGTTCATCAAGATACGTTTCCCAAAATACGGAATCGTCCACCGGGTGGGTGCGATTGTGCATGAGGATAATCGGGACACCGAAACGGGCGGCGACGGCACACATGGGGGAAGCGCCGTTTCCGGCAGCGTGCAGCCCTCCCCAAATATCGTTGATGATGTCGGCCCCGGCTTCGATGGCGGCTTGGGCGACATCGGCTTTATAGGTGTCCACAGACACGGGGATATCAGGGAGCACGGCGCGTATCGCCTGCAAAGCTGGCAAGAGCCGGGCAAGCTCCGTGGCCGTATCCACGGCGTCATGGCCCGGGCGTGTGGACTCCGCGCCCAGATCGAGCACATCGGCTCCGGCGTCGGCCAGTGCGCGTGCGTGTGTTGCTGCGGCCTGCGCGGTGGTGTATTGGCCGCCATCGGAGAAGGAATCTGGAGTGACGTTGACTATGCCCATGAGCAGGGTGCGTGCTCCGGGCGCGGGAATGGGGCGGCGATGAAGACCGTTTTGATTCATGGCTTGCCGAAGATGCGAAAGGAACGTGCCCCCTCAACGTTTTTGGGAATATTCCGCCCGCTTATTCCGAAGCGGCAAGGAAGGCGGCGATCGCTTTGCGCGACTTTTCCTGCGAGGTCAAATTGATGTGGCTGCCGCCTTCGACTTTGTAAAATTGTTTGCGCACCGCTGCTCCGGCTGCCGCAAAGAGTGCTGTGCCGTGCGAGTAGGGGACGATGTTGTCGGCGGTCCCGTGGATGACAAACAGGGGGCATTTCACTTTGCCGATTTTGGCCAGACTGTCGAAGCGATCCAGAGGCACGACTTTAACTTTTGTGACAACACGAAACGTGGAGAGAAACGGCGCTTCGAGAATAAGTGCCCCTACGGGTTGGCGCGATGCGAGCTCTGTGGCGACACCTGTGCCCAGGGAGAAGCCGTAGAGCGCGATGCGCCCGGCAGGAATGCCACGCGTCGTCCGCAGGTAATCATAGGCGCTGTCGGCGGCGGCATAGCAGCCCTCCTCCGAGGGCGCACTGCGGGCATCCGGGCCGTAGCCGGGATACTCCACGGTGAGCACCGAGCACCCTTGTTTTTGCAAAAACGACACCGATTGGCGGCTGTGTCCAATATCCATGGCATTGCCGTGGAAATAAATCACTGTCCATTTGGCACCGGGAGTTTCCGTCCAAAAGGCCGGGATTTCTCCACCGGTTTTGAGCGGCAGTTTGACGAGCCCTGGAGCATCAGCGGTGTAGGAAGGTTCTGGCGGGTGGAAAATAAGCCTGTTTGAGACGGCGCACCCGACCAGCAACAACCCCGAATACCCCGTGATGAGAACAAGAAATGCAATCACCAATATGCGGACAAGCCGCTGTGAGCGCTTGGAAGCGGTCGCTTTTTTTTTGGAAAGTTTGCGCGTGGCGGCTGTCTTTTTCGGGGGCATGTGTGGATTATGAGAAACGGGAAACGATCTTGCCCACCTTGCTCATCCCGCCCTCCTTGTCCACACTTCCTCCCTCGCTCTCACCCGGCCACCGGCGCAGGGGCACTTCGCGGTGGCGCTCCCATGCCGTCCCGCCATGTTTTTGCACATTGCAAAAATGTCTGCACGGCATCGAAATCACCCGCCGCCAACGCCGCACGCACCGTGCCAAGCTCCGCCTGCAATGAATCCAGCGCCAGTAAAAGCTCTTTGCTGTTGTCTTTGGCGACAGCCCGCCACAGGCCGGGATCTCCGGCGGCGACACGCGTGGTGTCGCGTAGGCCGGGACCGCTAAAATCGCGCCACGCCGCCGGGCAGCGATGCAGGGCTACCGAGAGCGCCGCTGCCGCAAAATGCGGCAGATGGCTCGTGTGAGCTACGATGGCATCGTGTTCCTCCGGCGCCACTTCGACTGTCACCATCCCCAGCGCCTGCCAAAATTGTCCAAGCGCAGCGAGCTTGTCTGGAGCTGGAATCCGGGGCGGTGTGATGAAACATACGCGCCCCTCAAAGAGGGCAGGTGTAGCGTGCTCCAATCCCGATTTTTCCGAGCCGGCCATCGGATGCGAGCCGATGAAGACCGCGCTGGCGGGCAACACGGTGAGCGCCTCGCGGCACACGCTGGCCTTGGTGCTGCCGACATCGGTGACCAACACACCCGGTGCCAGTGCCGTTGCCGCCGCCGCCAGCGATTCACCGATTTTATCCACCGGCACGCAGGCCACCACCAGATCTGCTCCGCTGACACAAGCGGCGGGCGTCTCGTGGACACTGTCGCACCAAGGGCGCCCCGCGCATCGTGCCCGCGTCTCTGCCCGCCGCGACCATGTTGCGATGTGCCCGGCCAAGCCGCGCTGCCGCACAGCTTGCATGAGCGATGCGCCGAGCAAGCCCGGCCCGAGAATGGCGATTTTATGAAACACGCTTTCCGGGGTTGGAGAAAAAATGCCAATGGGCAATTTTTATCCCGCATATTTTGCGGGAAATACGAGATATGGTCTCGCCCACACAAACAAAATGGACATCTGCCGCTTCTCCGTTCATAGCGTTCACCTTTCATCATTCTGCACCTTTTTCATGCGCAAAACCACACAATATCCGATGCACTCCGGGAAGACTCTTAAAATTTTACTGATTGTCCTAGCTTGTGGCACCGTGATGGCCGCTTCGCACTTTATTGCCTCACTCGAGACCAAGCCGGCCCCACGTGCCGCCGATCCGGTAAAATACCGCCGCGAAACCGAAGATCTTCAGAAGAAAAGTCAGGAGATGTGGGAGCGCTTTCTCAACGTGCGCTCTGTCAAAGGGCATGACAATCTCGACAAAGAAGATATCAAGATGCTCGAGAGCGCCCTCACCATGCGCGAGGAATATGTCCTGCGCACCGAGCTTAAAAATGATTCCAAGATGCTCATCGAGCCGATGCGCGAACAATGGCAACTTTTGAAAGCCAGAGAATCGCGCGAACGGAGCATCGCCGCCGAAAAGGCCGCCGATGCCGCCTACGCAGGGAATGACTATGCCACCGCAGCCAGAATTTACACCACTGCGCTGGAGATTGAGGACGAAATCGGCGGGCGCTTTGGCCTCGGCAACCTTAAAGATATTACACGTATCTCATCCCTGAATGCCAAGTTGCGCTCTTCGCGGGCAATCCCGATCCGGAAAGAGGCGCTGGAGCTGGAGGAAAAGGCCGATGCGCTTGTCGCCAAAAAATCGTGGCAGGAGGCTGCGGAAAAATATACCGAAGCCCGTAAGAAATGGGAATTGCTGAACTCCCAATACAGCAGCGTAACCGTCCTGGAACGCACGCGCACCAATCAGCTCGATGTGAAAATCGCCACCTTTCGGTCCACGCCCGAGCACGAACGCCTTCAAAATCGTATCGGCAGAGCGCGGCGACTCTACGAAGAAGGCCGCGCCGTCCTGGCTGCGAAAGAATGGGATGCCGCGCTATCCGGATATGCCGATCTCTCCAAACTCTACCCCAAGAGCGAACACGTCGCCAAAGCCACGCTCACCGCCTTGCGCCAGGACCGCGACCGCACTCTGTCGGAGCAGGAAATCAACGCCTTTACCAGTAATCTGTCGGCTACCGACCAAGCTATCCGCGAGGCCAAGGTGCAAGATGTCGCCAACTTCACCCGCATCCTCCAGCAGGATGCCGACCGCCTCAGGCAAAAATATCCCTCCATCATCCTCGTCAACGACGAAACCTATGCAAAACTCCAATACTTGCGCGTCAAAGTTGAGGAGCTTCTGCTGATTCAAAACAAATTTCTGCCGCTTTTGAAACCGCTCCCCGGTGCCGATGAATTGCGGATGCTGCAGAGCGAAGTGCCCCAATCGCTTTACTCCGCCGTCATGGGCAGCAACCCCAGCGCCACACCCGGCGAACATCTCCCCGTGGAGTCGCTTAACTATACCGAAGCGCTCCTGTTTTGCCAACGCATCGGCTGGCTTACCGGGCGCATCGTCCGGTTGCCCACGCAGGAAGAGTTCCGCCGGGCACTCGGCACTAATGCCGCCGCGCAGTTGTGGACTATCGAAAACAGCGGTGGGAACACCCACTCGGTAGCCTCAGGCGACCCCAACGAAAACGGATTTTACGATTTACTGGGCAATGTCGCCGAATGGGTGTCCTCAGACGCCGCCGCCGCTTTCGCATGGGAGTTTGGCGGGCATTGCCAAAGCGCCCGCAACACGCTGGCCAACTCTCTGGAACAATCCGTCGCCAAACGCGAAAAAAGCCGTTTGCGCGGCATTCGCGTGGTAGCCGAAGCCCCCAAAGACAGTAAATGACAAGACGCCTTTTTTCACCGCTCTCTAAACTAAAACACCAACAGAAAAACGTTATGAAAATTGTAAATTATCTGCTCGTGGCGGGTGCCGCAGCATTAACCGCTTGTGCTCACCAAGGGGAAACCCACGAGCACTGCAAACATGCCGACAAAGACAAAGGTGGCGCCTGTTGCAAGAAACCGCCCGTCTTCAATAATGCGGATTTCTACGCCGCGAACGGTAAGTTCAATGAAGAAGCAGCCAAGGATGCCATCATCCGCTTGCTGAAATACCACAACTATCCCGTCACTGCCAAGACGCGCGAAAAACTCTGGGTAAGCGATTACGGAACGGGGCATTTCACTGAAGTGGGATTGGCGGCTATCTTATTCGACAACAACGAAAAAGATCTCTACATGCTCCAAGACCTCTTCCTGCTTCCCAACCAGATGCTTCCCGAGCACTGGCACGAAAAGCCCTCGGGCGACCTTCCTGCCAAGATGGAAGGCTGGGTGGTGCGCGCCGGCTCGACTTACACGGTGGGTGAAGGTGAGGACAATTTGGCCTCTTTCCCGGAAATCAAAATCCCCGCCAGCCATACGGGTGGAGTAACGGTCAAAAATGCCACAAAATTGCTTCCCGGCGATTATGATAATCTCAAAAAGGTTTTTGGGCATCACTGGCAGTTTGCCGGACCCGAAGGAGCCATTATCACCGAGGTAGCCAACATCCACAGTAATCCCTCCGTCCGCCACCAGGTGCCGAACATCAACGCGCACTTCCTGAAAAAATAAATCAGAACGGAAGAGGGTGCCGTGGCTCAAACCCCAACGGGGTTTCGTCCCTTAGCCCAGGGTTGCCAAGCGTAGCGAGGCTACCCTGGGTTTCGTTTTCCCCGCCGCCCAACCTCAACGGGGTTGGGATCCGTTGCGCCCCAACAGCATCCGGGAGTATTCTTCAAGAATCGTAATGAAGAACTTATTTTTGCGGGTCGCGCCCCGCCATAGGCTGCAAGGTCGTCGGGTTTTCAGCCCTCAATGCGGACCTCGAAGAAAGCGGCGAGACGCCGCTTCCACTTTGAAACCAACCCACTCCTGATCTCCGCATTCACCCTCCGGTGAGCACTGCGTTCACAAGGTGGGGCGGATTTCCAAAATCTCGTAGCACTCAATGAGGTCGCCGACTTGGTAAGCATCAAAATTATTCAGACGGATACCGCATTCGTAACCAGCTTTCACCTCTGTGACATCGTCTTTGAAGCGCTTGAGCGTGTCCACCGTGGCGTTGTGCACCACTTGGCTCTTGCGGTGGATGCGTGCCCTGTAATCGCGCTGGATGCGCCCTTCGGTAACCATGCAGCCGGCGGCAAAACCGTTTTTGCCATGCGGGAACACGGCGCGGACTTCTGCTATGCCCACTTTGTTTTCACGCAATTCGGGATCAAGGAGGCTGGTCATCTCGTCTCTCACGAGGTCCAACAACATGTAGATGATGTTGTGCGCGATGACGCGGGCTCCGGTGCGCTTAAGAAGGGAACCGACACCGTTTTCCTGTTTCACATCGAAGGCGACAATCACTGCGCCGCCGGCATGGGCGACGTTGACATCGTTCGGTGTGATGGGGCCGACGCTGGAGGCGACGACTTCAAGTTTTACCTTGTTCGATTTGATCCCTTCAAGGCAGGCAATGAGAGCTTCAAGGGTGCCGTTGACATCGGCCTTGCAGACGACTTTCAGGACTTTGTCCTTGGTCTGCGCAATGGCCGCCGTGAGGCGGTCCATGCTTGAAAGTTTGTTGAGGTCGGCGACTTTTTCGGCACGCTCCAATTCGGCTTCTTCTTCAAGTGCTTTGCGGAGGTTGAAGGAGTTTTCTTCAGCAAGCGCTTTGGCTTCGCGTTCGTTTTTGCAAACCTGGAAAACAGCGCCGGGGGTGGGGACACCCGACCAGCCCAAGACGAGCGCGGGGTTGCCGGGAAGGACGTTTTGCAGGCGTTGGCCATGGTCGTCGAGGAGGGCGCGCACTTTGCAATAGTGCTGCCCGCAGACGAAGGCGTCTCCTACCTTGAGGGTGCCTTTTTGGACGATGAGTGTGGAGGTCGGCCCGCGCCCGGTCTCCATTTGTGCCTCGACGATGGTGCCTTCGGCAGCGCACTTGGGGTTGGCTTTCAACTCCATGACTTCGGCCTGAAGGAGGATGGATTCGAGGAGATCGCCCATGCCGGTGCCGTTGAGGGCGGAGACGGGTGTAGCCAGAACAGTGCCGCCCCAATCTTCGGAGGCGATGCCGCGTTGCTGCATTTGTTGCTTCACGCGATCAATGTTTGCGCCCTTGGCATCCACTTTGTTGATGGCGACAACGATTTGGACGTTGTTCTTCTGGGCAAATTTGAGGGCCTCATCCGTCTGCGGCATGAAGCCGTCATCGGCGGCGACGACGAGGATGGCGACGTCCGTGATTTCGGCACCGCGCTCGCGCATCTTGGAAAAGGCGGCGTGGCCGGGTGTGTCGAGGAAGGTGATGTGCTTGCCGTGTTGCTCGACAGAGTAAGCGCCGATGTGCTGGGTGATGCCGCCAGCCTCACCGGAGACGACGTTGGTCTTGCGGTAGAAATCGAGCAGGGTGGTTTTGCCGTGGTCAACATGGCCGAGGACGCAGACGACGGGCGGGCGCGGTTCGAGGAGCTTGGGATCGTCGTCGCGCGGTTTACCCAGCTCGACTTTTTTCACGGGCTGGGCCGCATCGCCGCGATGGCGGACTTCCAGTGCGATGCCGTGTTTTTTGGCGATGCGCACGGCATAGTTTTCCTCGATGGTCTGGTTTAATGAAGCGAATATGCCCATCTCCATCAATTCGGAAATGAGGCGGAAGGGACGGAGGTTGAGCGCAATGGCAAAGTCGCGGACGACGATGGGCGGGCGGACCGTGAGGCTCTGCATCTCTTCGCCCAACAGCGGGAGCGGGATGTCTGTGGCTGAGGGCACGGAAGGGAGCGTGGGCGGCGTGCTCGCCACCCGGGGAAGCGGCGGTGGCGCGGAGGGGGATTTGGCTCGCGGGAGCAGCGGCGGAGCACCGGGAGTGCGGAGTGCGGGAGGCGGCGGTGGCGGTG
>JAITXH010000068.1 GCA_031284845.1 Puniceicoccales bacterium
GTAGGCTCTTCCGCGTGTTCAAAATGTGAACACGCAGGAGAGGGAGATCTGGTGGTTGAAGTTTCGCCCGGTCTTGACGTCGAAGACTTCGTAGGACGAGGCGTAGAGGAAACGGTAGCTCACATCCAATTGCCAGCGTTTGGAAAGGCGTGCGGCGAAGCCGATGTTGGCACCGGCACTGAAGGCGACATCTGACTTGGAGCGCACATGTTCATCCCGGTAGTAATAGTCGTCGTATCGGTCATGCCCGTATTCATAAGTGCCCGATGTTTTTATGGCGACAAACATGCCGCCCGTTGGCCCGACGCGCAGGCTGAAGGTGTGCGCATCGTCGAAATAAACGATAAAGTTGTAGGTGAACAGGAAGGGCAGGAGAAAGGACTCGCGGATGTCGCGATAATGACGGCGTCCTTCGTGCCAGGATTCCCATTCGGAATCATCGCCGTAAAGGGCACCCAATTCCAACGAAAGGTAATGGTGGTCCGCCAGAATAAAGCCGCCGCCAATAACGGCACCGTAGTATGTGACGTTGTCCGTATGTTTCGGGGTGCTGACGAGCACCGACGGGCCGGCATAAATGAAGGCTTCGTGGAATGGGTCTGCTTTTTCTGCAAATGCGGGGAGGCTGTTCGCGACGGACAAGATACCACAGGTGAGGAGCAGAAGGGGAAATTTTAGTTTCATTGTTGTGTAAAAATGAAGTTTTTTTTGGTCAAACGTCCTCATTTGTGAAACTGAAGCGGGAGTATTGTCAATGATTTCCCTTTTTTATCCACATTGGCAGTAGAAGGCGAGGGTGTTTTCTGGAGCGCCGCTGCCTTTGGCTGCATTGGAAGGTGCACGCGCCCTGCGGGTTGGTTTTTCTGCGAACATTCGTTTTCGTCCCATGTCTCAGCACTCACTTTTCACCCAAACAACACTGATACTCTTATGAAGCTACTCTCAACACTGTTGGTCGGCGCTGTCTCGTTTGTGCTCGTTGCATGTAACAACGGCCCCGCTCCCGATAAAAATCTTGCATGGACGCCATTGCTCGATGCCCAACTTTCTCTGTGGAAGCCTTACCTCGGAGTGCCTGAGCCGGATCTTGCCGTGCCGGGCTACACTTACGAAAAGGGCAAGCCCATCGGTCTGCGCGACCCGAAGGGCGTTTATACGGTCAAAGTTGTTGACGGTGAGCCTGTGTTGCATGTCAGCGGTGAGATATTCGGCGGGTTGACCTCGCAACAGAGTTTTGAGAATTTTCATCTGAAATTCCAATTCCGTTGGGGGGAGAAGAAGTGGGCACCACGCAAAGACGCTCCAAAGCGCGATGGCGGCCTCCTCTATCACGCCTTTGGTGAGCATGGTTTTTTCATGAAGACATGGATGCACAGTGCCCAGTTTCAGATTCAAGAAGGGGATGTGGGTGATTTCTTCCCGCTTTTTGAAAATAAGGCATTCAAATCTGATGTCCCGTTTGAGAACAGGCGCTATACGCCCGGCGCAAAGCTGCAAACCCGCGTCGGTGGCGTTACTCATTCCAAGGACTACAATGAGAAACCGAATGGAGAGTGGAACACCTGCGAAATTATCGCCATGGGCGCCGACGTGGTGCATGTGCTGAACGGGCAGGTGGTGAATGTGTTGCGCAATCTCCGTTATGTTGATCTCAAGTCTGCGGATAAAAAAGAAATTCCCCTGACTTCCGGTTTGTTGCAAATCCAGTCAGAGGGAGCTGAGATGGATTTCCGCGAAATTAAAATCCGCCGTCTGGAGGCATTTCCCGAACAATACGCGAATGCGCTCAAACAATGAGTATGCGATCGTTGCGTGTGTTTCTCGCGGGATTTCTCTTCCTCGCCGCCACCGTGATTTCCGGCGGTGCAGCCGAGGATGTCGGCGAGGCGTGGCTGCCGTTGCTTGACGCGAAGCTTTCCCAATGGGAACCCTTTCTCGGCGTCCCCGGGAAGGGAATCGAAGTGCCGGGGCACACGCCTGCAAAGGGCAAGCCCATCGGCCTGCGCGATCCCACGGGCGTATTCACGGTTAAGAGTGTTGACGGCGAGCCGGTCTTGCATGTCAGCGGAGAAATTCTTGGCGGGCTGACCACGTTGAAGAGCTTTGAGAATTACCACCTGCGGCTCCAATTCCGCTGGGGTGAAAAGCGTTGGCCACCGCGGGCGAGAGTGCCGCGCGACAGTGGCATCTTGTATCACTGTGTCGGTGAGCACGGGGCCTTTGGAAATGCGTGGATGCGCTCCGTCGAATACCAGATACAGGAAAACGATGTGGGTGATTTTTTTCCGCTTTGCGGTTCGCGTGCGGATTTCCCGGTGAAGCAAGTTGGCAGCGCGTGGCGCTATGAGCCGGGCGCACCGCTCAAGCGGTGTATCGGGCGCGTGATGCGCGGGGAGGCTTACCACGAGAGTCCTTTTGGCGAATGGAATACGGTGGAACTGGTCGTCATCGGTGCCGATTCTATACATGTGTTGAACAGGCATGTGGTCAACGAATTGCGCAATATACGTTATCTCGAAAACGGACGGGAGACGCCATTGAAAGCCGGGAAGTTGCAATTGCAATCCGAGTATGCGGAAATCGAATACCGGCGCGTGGAAATACGCCCTGTAAAAACATTTCCGAAAGAATTTTCACCTGCGAAACAACCGTGAAAAGAATCCCGCAGAAGCGGGAAAGGCGTAGTGCTTTCAAGAGAATTGCTTCTCGATTAATCGTTACCGGGGAAGCACCGTTGAAGAGTCGCCGTTTGTTTTTGCCTTGTGCCGCGCCCAGTTAACGGCGAGTTTGCGCGGCACAGATTCCCTTCTTTTTTCATGATTGAACTCCGTTGTGTGATTTCCGCCGAAATGGCCCAGCCCCTGGAAGATTTTTTCTGCGAGCTGGTGCGTTCGCCGTGGATGCTTTATAGCGAAAGCCCGTCTTCGCCCCATTTCCTGATGGGCTACTTTGACAGCGGCGAAGAAGCCGCAGACGCATGGGCCGACTTGCGCAAAGTTTTCAAAAAATTGCCGCCTGCGCCGGAATACGGCACCTTGGCCGACCGCGATTGGAAGGAGGCATATAAGGCCAATTTGCACCCGTGGCAATATAAGCACCTGCATTGGGTGCCAGTGTGGCAAAAAGAAGGCTACGCTGTGCCGCAAGGCGATGCTGTGGTGTATTTTGATGCCGGGTTGGCATTCGGCACGGGCGACCACCCGACAACGCGCCTGTGCGCGATCCGCCTGCTGGACTATCTCGAAGGGCGCGAGGCAAAGAATGTCCGCGTGATTGACGCCGGATGCGGTTCGGGGATTTTGGCGCTGTCGGCAGCGCGTCTGGGATGCGGGCTTGTGCGCGGGTTTGACCGGGATGACGAAGCGGTGCGTGTCAGCCGCGAGAATTTGGCTGCAAACGGATTTTCCGCCGAGGCAGTGGAATTTTCCCATGCAGCGCTGGAAGGCGGCTTGCGCGCTGCCGCTCCTGCGGATGTCGTGTTGGCAAACATCATCAGCGACGTGTTGTGCATTTATGCGGATAATCTGCTCGCTGCGGTGGCTCCCGGTGGCGTGCTCGCGTTGAGTGGGATTTTAGCCAAAGAACAGGCCGCTGTGTTACAAGTTTTTGAGGCGAAGGGCAGGGCATCTTGGGGCGCGGTGCGCACCGACGGGCGCGTGATGGGCGAGTGGTGCGATGTGGCTCTATTTCGCGGAGCTTAAAGTGGCCCCGGGAGCAATGTTTGTCTTGGCAGGCGCGGCTCATGCGAGTAGGTAAAGGGCATGGTTTTGATCCGATGCATAGGGGCTGTTTTGCTGGCTGGCGTTTCTTCGCTGATTGCAGTGGCGCAAGAAGGCCAAACGGCAATTCTCCCTGTGTTGGATTTTCCCGCAATGGCCCACCCCGCAGCCAAGGAAGTGCCGTCTGGACTCAGCAGGCATATTTTTGAACTTTATCATTTCTCCGACCACGTATGGACGCCACGGTTTTCGCGGCACTACCAGCTTGCTTCCGTGGATGCCTGGACAATGGCAATGGCGTTGGGACATCCCTTGCCGGAGACGCAAAATGTGCCTGAATGGGAGCCTATCTATATGCCGGACATAGAAATCCCGGCATGGGATTGGGAGTTGCAGACATCTTCCATCATGTTGCGCGATACAGATCAGGCTGTGCTTACCACGCTTTCGCCTGTGATGTTTTCGGTGCTGCACCCGATAAATATCCACAAGTGGGAGACCTTCCGCCCCGTGCTCAGTGCGGGAGTAGGTGTCTTGAGCCAGATGCGGGAAGGTGGTGTCGGTGGAGATGAGCAATACGAGCTGCGCACTATGTTTCACGTAGGAGTTGGCGCAGAATGGAGACCGCTTGAAAATGTGATTTTCCACCTGGACTACGATTACTCACGGATACCGGGCGGCTCGGCGCTCAACCCAGATATCCCCGAACAGGGACACTCAATCCAATTGGGTGTGGAAGTGAAATTTTAGCCGTAGCTCCGGATACTTGGGGAATAGGGGCAGCATCTGCAAAAAATATTTTTAGATTACTTTTTAACTAGTTTATTTCTAAAATGTTATGAAATTTAAAATATTTTCAGAATTTATCTTTCGCGATCCAAAAATCGGCAGACGGCCAAAAGATTGGACAAGCCCCGGCGGATTCGCATGGAATGCGCGGGTTAATTTCAGTCCCGCCTCTTTTTGTCTCCAACGGGGCGCTTCTCCTGCATGAACCGCGTGTATATTAAAACCTACGGGTGCCAGATGAACGAGCGCGACTCGGAAGCAGTCGCCGCTATGTTGCGTGTGCGCGGTTACAGCATTGTGGAATCCGAGGCCGAGGCCGACGTGGTCTTGCTCAACACATGCAGCGTGCGCGATCAGGCAGAGCAAAAGGCGCTCGGCAAGGCGGGCCGCCTTCTCAAAGACCGAGGCCGCGGCAGCCGGATGCAGGTGCTCGGCGTCATGGGGTGCATGGCACAAAACAGGGGCCGGGCGCTCATTGACAGCTTGCCGGATCTCGACCTCGTCGTCGGCACGCAAAAATTCCACCAAGTGCCCGACCACCTCGACAATCTCATGGCGACACTGCGCGGGCTGGGGCCGCGCCCGGCGAGCATTGTGGATATTGACGCCGAGGCAGGTTCGCAAAATGCCATCCGCGGCCATGCGGCCACACGGCAGGTGAGTGCTTTTGTGTCCATCATGCAGGGGTGCGATATGCGTTGTGCTTATTGCATCGTGCCCAAAACACGAGGTCCGGAGCGTGCCCGCCCCATGGATGAAATCGTGGAGGAAGTGCGCCGTCTGGCGGACAACGGCACGCGCGAGATCACGCTGCTCGGCCAGATCGTCAACCATTACGGCAAGCGCGAGTTTCCCGTGCTGGGTGGCAAAAGCCCCTTTGTGCAATTGCTCGAAAAGGTGCATGCCGTGGACGGTATCGAGCGCATTCGTTTCACCAGCCCGCACCCTGTCGGCTTCCGCGAGGATCTGGTGGCGTGCTACCGCGAGTTGCCAAAGCTCTGCGAATACATCCATTTCCCCATGCAAAGCGGCTCTGATCGTGTCCTGCGTGCCATGCGCCGCCCTTACACCCGTGCGCGTTTTTTGCGCACCGTGGAGGCCTTGCGCCGGGCAAACCCGGGCATGTATTTCTCGACAGATGTTATTGTGGGTTTCCCTGGTGAGACCGACGAAGATTTTGCCGAAACGGTGACTTTGTTCGATACCGTGAAATTCGACATGGCATTTATTTTCAAATATTCGGTGCGTAGCGGGACGGAAGCCGAGGCGTTGGGCGATACCGTGCCGCGTGAAGTGAAAGAAGCTCGCAACCAAGTTTTGCTGGAGCGCCTTGAGGCGTTGTCTGTGGCGCGCAACTGTTTACTGGTAGGCACGGTGCAGGAGGTGCTCGTGGAAGGGCCGGCCCGCAAAGGGGATGGCGTCTATATGGGCCGCAACCGCGGGAACCGTAAGATTCTTTTTCCCGGCAGTGCTCAACTTGCAGGCGAATTCGTCCCGGTGCGCATCGTCCGGGCGACGGCGACCGTGCTGTATGGCGAGATTGTGGATGCCGCAGGGTGAGCGGCAGACGGGAAGAAATGATGAGCACCGGGAGTGAAATGGGATTTGACGACGCGCACGAAATTTTCATCTTCCGCACCACTTATGTATAAAACAGTTTTCGCTTTGGCGCTTGCCGCCTTGTTGCCCACCCCGGCTTTGACCGCCGCCGAAACCGCTGCGCCGGCACCTGCGCCTGCCGCGCCCGCTCCTGTGCCGCTTACTGCGGAGCAGAAGGTGAAGACGCTGGAGGTGTTTGGCTGGGTGATCGGGCGGGATCTGGAAGGATTCGGTCTGACCTCAGAGGAATTGGATTTGGTGGCGCGTGGCCTTCGCATCGGCGCGGAAGGGAAAGAATTGTCCAAGGATCAGCAGGAACTTTTCCCGCTCTTGCGCCAATTGCTGGCTGAAAAGGAACAGGCAAACCGTCCCAAAATGGAAGCCAAAGATAAAGCGCGTCTGGCAGAGTGGGTGCAGAAGAATGCGGATTTCCTGCGTGAGAGAGATAAGGAACAGGGCGTGCAGCAGACCCCGTCTGGATTGCGCTACAAAGTGCTCGCCGCTGGCGCTGCACCTATCCCGAATATCAACAGCGTCGTGAAGGCAAAATACACCGGTAAACTTGTTGATGGGACAGTCTTTGACAGCAGCGGTGATACTGCCGCCGAATTCCCCTTGGGCAACGTCATCGCCGGCTGGCAGGAAGGATTGCAGAAAGTCGGCAAGGGCGGAAAAATCCTGCTCTACATTCCCGCCGATCAAGCCTACGGCAGCGCAGGCCAACCGCCCCGGATTCCTCCTCAGTCCGTGCTGAGCTTCGACGTGGAAATCGTGGATGTTCTGGCAGCTCCGACAGCTCCCGCTGTCCCGCCCGCACCGGCTCCCGCCGCTCAATAACCTTTGTTTGATTTCATCCGGTCCCGCCTGGCATTTTGACGGACTGTCGCTCGTGGTTTTAAAACGGTGTTTTTACGCCGGAAATCGCAAACGGCATACGGTTCAAAATTCCAGGCGGGCCTTTTTTTGTCCCTCATGTAATCTGCGGGCAGAGGATACGGGAAAGCGTTTTCTTGCGATTTTTTTTGACCGCCGCCGCCTTTCCGGTTTGCTCCCGCGCCAAGTTTTTATGTCAACATCACAACTCGCTCTCTCACGCGCTGCCAACGAGGCCCGTGGCCTCGCCATGGATGCCATCACCGCCTCCAAATCCGGCCACCTCGGCCTCCCGCTCGGCTCTGCCGAAATCGGCGCCGTCCTCTTTGGACAGGCTCTCCGCTACAATCCCGCCGACCCGCAATGGCTCAACCGCGACCGTTTCGTCCTCTCCGGTGGACACGGCAGCATGTTTCTCTACGCTTGGCTGCATCTCGCCGGATACGACCTCCCGCTCGACGAGGTGAAGAAGTTCCGCCAGCTCCACAGCAAAACCCCCGGCCACCCCGAATTTGGCGAGACGCCCGGCGTCGAAGCCACCACCGGCCCGCTCGGTCAAGGCACGGGCAACATCGTCGGCATCGCGCTCTCCGCGAAGATGGCCGCCGCCCGCTTCAACACGCCCGAACACACGCTCTTCGACCACGTCGTCGTCGGCCTCGCCGGAGACGGCTGTCTGCAAGAAGGCATTAGCCACGAAGCCGCCTCTTTCGCCGGACGCTTTGGCCTTGATAACCTCATCCTCTTTTA
>JAITXH010000073.1 GCA_031284845.1 Puniceicoccales bacterium
CACCGATTTGTTTACTATTCTGCAGATCGAGCGGAAATTCGAGCGGGTTGTTGAGGACGTTGGCGAGGTCGGCGGCGGCTTTTTGGCTGTCGGCTTTGATGGAAGCTCCGCCTCCGCCGATGGCGCGATACTCGTGCGTGGTCTTGTCTATCTCTATGCCCGGAGCAAGAACGAGTTTGCCGTCGAGCACGATGGCAAGACGCCCTTCATTTATAACCTTCTTATATTCCCTGAGCTGCTCGTTGTTCTTGTCTGCGATTTTACCGGTCAGTTCCTCAAATTTCTTAGTGCCCGCAGAGGTAAAGCTCATGCTTGTCTCCCATGCAAAACCGTCCTGACTCTGCGCCCGGGCGCTTTTGACAATGTTGCCGGCGGCAGCGGCAGTCTTCTGCACATAATAGGGGGTTTCCTCTACGTCGCCTGCTTTTCTACCGCTCTCAGCGGCATCGCGTGCGCTGAGTTCCCTACGCGAGTAGAGGACTTCATAAAGGATGATCGGAGAGGCGGGATTTTGTGGTTCCTCGCGCAACGGCACAATGCGCCCTTCAGGCGTGCCCGGTTCGGGCCTATTGTAGCGATGCACCATGCGGAATTCGAGCTTCGCCGGCTTTTTCAGATTGTTGATGGCGTCCGGGTTATTGGCGGCCTCTTTGCCGGGAAGTTGAATTTCGATCGAAGTCTCGCCGACACGACGTATGATCGGCTCGGCGACGCCAAAGGCGTTGACGCGCCCTTCCATGACGGTAATGGCCCTGTCCAGCCCTTCCTTGAGGCGCAGCTCTCCTGCTTTTGCGGACTCTTTTGCATCGGCTTCGGCTGTTTTTTCCGCCTTGGCGCGGGCATCGTCCCATGCTTTTTGCGCGGCTTCCTTTTGCACAGCGTCGAGACCGGGCGCGTCGGGCTTGACCAGCCCTTTCGTGGCTTCGCGCACGGCAGTCTTTCTGGCGAGTTCGAGTTCTTCCGCCTTGGTCTCAAAATTTTTCGGATCAACGCGCAAGGTGAACGAGACACCCCCTTGCAAGTCGAGGCCGAGCTTGAGCTTTCCTTGCGATTCGCGGAGTATCTCCTGAAGCACGTAGTGGTTGCGACGCTCGGTATTGGGGTCGCTCACCAAAAGCATGTCCGGGAAAAATTGGTGCAGATCTACGGGCTTACCGAGCTTGCCTTTTCCGGCGGATATCTCGCGCAAAGCGCTGTAAAATGTCGTCTGCGAGACATTCCCTGCGGCCTTGGCCTCGACATCGGCGGCAGACACCCGCTCCCTGACTTCGTCGAGGAGTTGCTTAAAGTCTTCCTGCTTTGCGGTGACGCGCGTCTGGATGAAATCCTCGAACGGCGTGGTCGTCAGCGGGCTTAATTGATAAATCGCGTAGGCGAGAAACAAAGCCGTCGCGAGGAGTTTCCAAAATACTTTTGAAGACATACGTAAAAGAGTGAGTTACAAGTTAGCCCCGTTCTAAGGAGCAGTTGCGCGGTTAACTTTGTCCGCGAAGACGCGAATGCTGCAAGCACCAGCACCCATTGCGCGATGGGTGCTGCAGCCCCGGTCAATGAAGAAGTTCAGGCAAACCGGCAACGCAGAGAAGCTGCGACACGGGAGGCGCATCCTGGACGCCGTATTTCCGGGAATTCCCATCAGGCACTTAGTGTTGCTTGGTTTCGTCCACAAAGCCGACAATGGCCTGCCGCTGAAACTGGATGCGGGTGCCTTCGCCAACCTGAAGAGTGATGCGGTCGGCGTCGAGAGTGACGACTTTACCGTAAATGCCGGCGGAAGTGAGCACTTGATCTCCGGTTTTAAGTTGGGCCTGACGCTGTGCGATTTCCTTTTGTTTCTTCTGTTGCGGACGAATAAGAAGAAACCAAAACGCGATGATCATCAAGGCAAAGGGGCCAATGGAGAAAATCACGTCCGTCGTAGATTGCGCACGTTGCGGCACGGGGGGAGCGGGCGGCGGGACGGTCGTAGTGCTTTGCACTGTGCTTCCCGGAGCGGCACCTTCTACAGACGGAGCGGTCTGGGTCGAGGGCGCTGCTGCGCTATCGGTGGCTTGGGCGATAATTGGATTAAAGACGAAAGACATATGAGGAACTGTGTTTTTGGAGGCGGGGAGGGATGACATCGCAACCGCAAAAAGCAAAGCATTTTTTCAGGAGTGACAGAAAACAGAGTATCCAGCGCATTCCGCCCGCATATCTCGAGGGGAAATATATATTCTCTGTTTGGCATCAATGTTGCTTGCTTCCGTCGTTTTACAGCAATGCCACCAAGCACCTCAGAATGTAAATGCGGAGAATCTGCCACAGGCGCGGCGGCGGGTTCTGTTGCGGCATGTCCCGCCTGCCCGCCAACTGCTGCCTCTGCATGCAGCCTGGGCGCGGCATGCGCCATCGCAGACGCCGATCCCGCCCATCCGCTCCCGTTCACCATCCGCCCCGCCACCGCCGCTGATGCCACGCTCCTGCATCGGCTGGTCGCCGAGCTTGCGGCCTACGAAAGTCTTTCCCACGAGCTCGAGTCCACTCCTGCTGCCCACGCCGAGCATCTCTTCGGCCCACGCCCACGGGCAGCGGCTCTGCTTGCTTTTGTGCGCGGATTTGTTCCAGTCGGGTTTGCTGTCTGGTATCCCACGTATTCTACATTTGCCGGGCGTCCCGGTGCCTTTCTTGAAGATCTCTACGTGCGCCCGGGGTTCCGCCGTCATGGCATAGGCCGCGCTCTCCTCGAGGCCTCTGCTGCTGCTGCTCTGGCAGACGGTTGCTCCCGTCTCGAATGGCGCGCATTGAAATGGAACACGCCCGCGCTTGATTTTTACAAATCCACCGGTGCAGAACCACTCTCCGAATGGGTGACGCTCCGGCGGGAACTCACGGCCTCGCGCCAATGAATCAATGGAAATAAATGAAATAGAACCGGCAGCAATACACACTGAAGAGCCGTTGTCCCCTCTCCGGACATCTGCACCGTCTTCTCCTGTCGCAGCGACAATAGACATCCTACCCGCCCGCCGTGGCTCCATTGCCGTCGCAGGTAGTGCCAGCGCCATCACATCCTGCGATCAAGCCAGTCTCGCCGGCTCCGTCACTCAGCGCGCATGTGCCTTTTGCGGCTCACGCGTCGTATTATATCCCATCGCCGATGCCCTGCACATCGTCCATGGCCCCATTGGTTGCGCCGCCTATACCTGGGACATCCGAGGTGCGCAAAGCAGCGGCTCCCAATTGTATCGCAACAGCTTTTCCACAGATCTTCAGGAAATGGATGTCATTTACGGCGCTGAAAAGAAACTCGCGCACGCCTTGCGCACCCTTATCGCCAGACACCAACCAAAAGCGGCATTTGTCTATTCCACATGTATCGTCGGTATCATCGGCGATGATGTGGACGCCATTTGCCGCACGCTCTCCCGCGAGACTGGCATCCCCATCATCCCGGTCGCCAGCGAAGGCTTCAAAGGCACGAAAAAGACTGGTTACCGGGCCGCCTGCGACGCCGTCTATAAACTTGTCGGCACGGGCACTGTCGCTGGAATCCCGCCTGTGAGCATAAATCTGCTCGGTGACTTCAACATCGCCGGCGAGACATGGATCATCCGAGACTATTTTGAGCGCATGGGTGTGCACGTCGTCGCCACGCTCACGGGAGATGGACGCGTGGACGCCATCCGCCAGTGCCACGGCGCTAAACTCAATCTCGTGCAATGCTCAGGCTCAATGACAGCACTCGCAAAAATGCTGGAAAAAGACCACGGCATTCCGTTTAAGCGCGTATCGTTTTTCGGCATCGAAGACATGTCGGCAGCACTCTACGATGTCGCCCGGTTTTTCGCCGCACAAGATCCCGGTCTTCTCGACCGCACGCGGGAAATTGTCCGTCAGGAATTGGAAAAGCTCATCCCCGAATTGCACCGTTACCGCGAAAAACTCACCGGCAAAAAAGCAGCGATTTACGTCGGCGGTGCCTTTAAAGCCTTCTCGCTCGTGCGCGCCCTGCGCTCGCTGGGTATGACCACTGCGCTTGTTGGCACGCAGACCGGGGACAAAGACGACTACGAACAACTGCGCCAGTTGTGCGACCCGGGGACGGTCATAGTAGATGACTCGAATCCACTGGAGTTGGCAAAGTTCTGTCTCGAAAAAGACATAGATCTTTTCATCGGCGGCGTGAAAGAGCGCCCCATCGCCTACAAGCTGGGAATCGGCTTTTGTGACCACAACCATGAGCGCAAGGAAGCCCTTGCGGGCTACATAGGGATGCTCAATTTTGCGCGTGAGGTCTATTCCAGTGTGATGTCGCCGATTTGGCAATATACGCCGCGCCGCGCCGTTCAAGTGGCATAAGAAAAACGGACCTCACAATAAATTCCCTGCTAGATAGGACTATCCCTCCTGAAATATGAGATAGGCGAGCCGGACGCACCTGCCAGCAAACCGAGGCAAGAGGCGAGAGGGAACTCAAGCCGCAAGACGCGGACGCTTTAGATATTGCGCCTGAAGACCAGCAAGCATGGCCTTCAGTTCGGGCAGAGTCTTCTTGAAAAGGGCGGTTTCGGATGTGGCCAACGGGTGCTCAGCGCTTGCAAAGTGCGAATGCTCCCGATGGCACACCCTGTTCGAGACCTTCCTCACGGCCTTCTTCACGGCCTCTCTGCATGTATTGTTCTGCGGCACTCATAGCTTTGTTCGTTATGTTTTCAGAGTTGAGACTCCGCACTTTGGTTTCAAACGCAGAGAAGCGGCGGCAGTGGCGGAAATGGCGTGTTTGCGTTTTTGTAGCAGCACTGGGAGAAGAGAAAGAATCGGATTTACGGCCCTCTCGTCCCACACGGATTTACTCGGACTTGTCCAATCTTTCCCGTTTCTCGTAAGATACCTAGTCTGTCACAATGCCGCCATTGGCACCGTTCCTGCTGCAAAGACGGGCATGTCCCGGCATTCAAATTCGAAAGTTGTCATAAACGATGTGGCCACCCCTGCGTCCCTGACCGGAAATATCGCAGACGTCACCGAAGAACAGTTTGCCAATCCAGCTACCAACGCCTGCAAACTATGCACTCCGCTCGGTGCATGTCTCGCTTTCCGCGGAGTGCGCGGAGCGATTCCATTTCTCCATGGTTCCCAAGGTTGCGCCACTTACATTCGCCGTTACCTCATCAGCCACTTCCGCGAAACAATGGACATCGCCGCTTCCAACTTTTCGGAGACCAGTGCGGTCTTCGGCGGCGGGCTGAATATCCGCATCGGCCTCGAAAACGTCCTCCGCCAATACCAGCCGGAGCTTGTCGGGTTGGCCACCACCTGCTTGAGCGAAACCATCGGCGAAGATCTGCAAGGGCATTTGCGCGAATTTCACAGCAAGCATATTACCGCAGAAGGCACCGCACCGCTACCGCCAATTGTGCCCGTGAGCTGCGCTAGCTATCGCGGCACTCACGCCGATGGATTTCACAAGGCAGTGCGGGAGTTGGTGCGCGTCCTCTGCCCTCCAGCCAGCGAAAAGCCGACGCCAACAAATGCCGGAAATAATACAGACACACCAACCACACCCTTACCACGCCCGGCTTTTTCTTTTCCCACCCCGCCGCCCACCGCTCTTTTCCCGGGGATGGTATCGCCTGCTGACTTGCGCGAATTGCGCCGCATTGCAGACTTATTCGCCATCCCGGTTACGATTCTCCCCGATTACAGCGACACACTCGATGGCCCTTCATGGACGGATTACCAAAAACTCCCTGACGGCGGCACCCCAGTCGGAGATATCCGCAACCTCATCAACGCCAATGCTGCCATCGAATGCGGGCGCGTCCTCGCCGGAACCGCCATCACCGCCGCAACACTCCTTGCCAAACATCACGGCGTGCCCGCACACCGCATTGGGTTGCCCATTGGTCTGCGCGAAAGCGACCGTCTTATGGCCATTTTTGCCACGCTTACCGGGCACGAACCGGGCTGGCTCCCTCCAGCGCTCACAGCCGAACGCGGACGCCTTATTGATAGCTGGGTGGACGGGCACAAATACGTTTTTGAGAAACGCGCCATCGTCTATGGCGAAGAAGATCTTGTGGTCGGTCTTGCCTCCTCGCTTTGCGAAATTGGCGTCGTGCCCGTCTTGTGTGCCTCAGGCGGGCGTAGCGGACACCTCGCCGCCGCCTTGCGCGACACCATACCCGAATTGGACGAACGCACACAAATCGTCGAAGGTGCCGATTTCGCTGAAATCACCGCACGCGCCGTTGCCCTCAATCCGGCACCGGATTTCTTGATCGGATCCAGCAAAGGCTACACCCTCGCACGCCAGCTCAACATCCCACTCATCCGTTGCGGCTTTCCCATCCATGACCGCATCGGTGCCCAACGCACATTGCATGTCGGCTACGCCGGAGCACAAACGCTTTTTGACCGCATCGCCAATGCCCTGCTCGAACGCAAACAAACTGACTCCTCCATCGGCTACGCGTATCTTTGATTCGAGGAGATGGGTCTTGCAAAACCGGACAGGCGGGAGGCCTGTCCGGTTTTTGTGAAAAGGCAAGTCGGAGACCCGCCCAAGTAGAACAGGTTTGTGACCTGTTCTACTTTTTCGCGGCTCGTTTTTCTTCAATCGCAGCTTGGGCGGCGGCGAGGCGGGCGGTTGGGACACGATAGGGACTGCACGAGACGTAGGCTAAGCCGAGCTTGTGACAGAACTTTACCGAGTCGGGGTCGCCGCCGTGTTCACCGCAAATCCCTAATTTGATGTCGGGACGCGTGGAACGACCCTTCTCCACGGCAATCTTCATAATCGCGCCAACACCCGTTTGATCTATCGAAGCAAAGGGGTTCTTCTTCACAATCT
>JAITXH010000102.1 GCA_031284845.1 Puniceicoccales bacterium
GCCATTCACGACACCGGCTACCGGGGCTTCGTCGGTCAGGAGTTTTCCGCCAGGCGCAAGCCTGCCCTCGCGTCGCTCGCCGAAGCCATCAAAATTTGCACCGTAAAGTAACAACACAAAACCGCACACTTTTTTCACACTATGTCCAACACACCCATATTCTCCTCACCCAATGCCGGCCTCGTCGGCGCAAACTCCCGTCGTGGCTTCATCGGCAACTGCGTCGCACTGGCCGGGCTTCCCATTTTGGCAAGCCTCCCCGTCAACGCTTTTGCCGCTGGCACCGATGAACAACTCAAAGTCGGTCTCATCGGCTGCGGAGGCCGGGGCCGGGATGCGGCCAACGATTGCCGCAAAGCGCATCCTTCGGTCAAAATCTGGGCACTCGGCGACGTCTTTGCCGATGTCACCGAACGCGCCCGCAAAACACTTTCCAAGAATGAAAGAACCAACGTCCCGCAAGAACGTTGCTTCTCCGGATTCGATGCTTTCGAGAAGGTAATCGCCTCTGGCGTTGACCTCGTCATTCTCGCCACGCCTCCCCATTTCCGCCCCTTGCACATGGAAGCCGCCATCAAAGCCGGCGTCCATGTCTTCGCGGAGAAACCCGTCGCAGTGGATCCCGCCGGTTGCCGCAAGGTCATCGCGGTAAGCGAATTGGCAGAACAAAAAAAGCTCTCCATCGTCGCCGGAACACAACGCCGCCACGACAAAACCTATATCGAGACGCTGAAGCGCATTAAGGAAGGTGCCATCGGCGAACTTGTCGGCGGACAGGCTTACTGGGTCGGCGGCACCACGGACAGCTTCTGGCCACACCACAAACGCAGGAGCGAGTGGACGGAGATGGAATACCAATTGCGTAACTGGTATGCCTTCACATGGCTTTGCGGTGACCACATTGTCGAGCAGCACGTCCACAATCTGGACATCCTGAACTGGGCCTTTGGCGGCCCGCCCGTGAAGGCCTTTGGCGTGGGTGGCCGGCAAAACCGCACATGGGGCAACATATGGGATCACTTCGCCGTCGAATTTGAATATGCCAACGGTGCCCGCATTTCGAGCTACTGCCGCCAGACCGACAACACCAGCGGACGTATCAATGAGCGCATTTTGGGCACTCTAGGCTCAGCACGGCCAGACCGGGGGATCATCACCGGTAAAAACGAGTGGAAGTATCCGGGAAATCGCACCAACGCCTACGTGCAAGAGCACGCTGACTTGATCGAGAGCATCCGCAACCGCACGCCACTGAACGAAGGCCGCGCACTCGCGGAAGCGACCCTCACGGGGATACTCGGGCGCTTCTCAGCTTACACAGGCAAGGAAGTCAGCTACAAGTGGGCACTTGAGGCCTCTAAGCTCGATTTGACGCCCTCGGCTTACGACTTTAACGCCGCACCGCCCCCCGCAGACATCGCCATCCCCGGCACCACAAAGCTGGTGTGATGCCTGCGCTTCGGCCGAATTAAAAATTAGAGCCGCTGCACTCCGACTGAGGGGTGCAGCGGCTTTTTTTTGCGCAAATCAAGCGGCATATTTCGCGGGAAACGGGAGGAGCAATACCCGCACGCCACTGAAATCCCCGGCGGTTAAAGAGATAATGGCTACCCCTCCAGCATCTGCCGCCATCCCCTATTTTCCTTCGAAATGGGGCGGACGTTTTTCCTTAAATGCACGGATGCCTTCAGCGTAATCCTGCGAGTCGTAAACCCGACGGCGGATGGACTGGATGCGCTCGGCAGTTTCGGCGTCTATCAATGCCCCGCGGCTGAGCAAGCGGAACTGGGCTTTGATGGCCCGCACCGCAAGCGGCGCATTGCGGGCAATGTGCGCAGCTCGCCCGTAGGTGTAGGCTTCAAGCTCGTCGGCAGGCACAATGGCATTCACGAAGCCGTTGTTGTGCGCCTCTTGAGCAGAAGTCGGCTGCGCGGTGAAAAACATCTCCTTGGCCTTGTTCACGCCAATGTGATTTACAAAGTGCATCAAGCCGGACGGATTGTAAGGGATGCCGATTTTCGCCGGGGTCATGGCAAACGTCGCCTTGTCATCCGCGATAACCATGTCGCACGAACAACAAAGGTCACATGCGCCGCCCCAGACAGACCCTTCCACCATGGCAATCACAGGGACGGGACAGTCTTGCACCTTGCGCAGGAGGCGCTCGAGCGCGTCGCCGTAAGATAGCGGGTCGCGGCGCGGTTCGGGTAACTCGTTAATGTCGTGCCCGGCAGACCAGACACGGCTTTTTGCCGGGGCGCGGATGACGATAACGCGTGCTCCTTGCTGCTCAAGGGCGGGAAGCGCTTCTATGAATTTTTCCATCAGGCTGTGGCTGAGACAGTTCAGCTTACCCGGATTATTGAATAAAAGGGTTCCGATGTTATCCGCCAGCGTTGTGGCGATGAGTGTCGGCGGTGTTGAAGAATCTGGTTGAGTCATACGAGTAGAGCGATGTTGCCCGGATTTACTTTCCATGCGAATAAAAAATCAGGAATCAGAACTGTCTCCCTCCAATGGATTAACCCGGACAAAGGATGGCGGACTCAGGCGAAACACCACGCCTGCGCCACTTGTATTCTGCCCTCCCCTCTTCTCGCCTGATACCTGATGAGTTCCGTTCACACAGGTCTGCAAAAAAAATCTTTGCGCCTGTCGCGGGAAGAAACAAGGTGACTGGCTTTATTCACCATGCACACCCTTTTTGCCCAGAGTGCGTCCGCCAATACGCTCGCGCCCTTCATCCAATTGGCCGGGGAAAATGTCTGGCAGGCGCTCACGCCCGAGATAGGCGTCGCCGTGCTTGCTCTGGCTGTGTTGGTGTTTGAACTGACCTTGCCTGAAAAATGGCGTCACTTCATCCCGAATGGCGTGCTGATCGGATTGCTCGGTCTGACCGCCGGGCTGCTCACCGGATTGCGCACACCGGTAAACACTGCGCCTGCGGTGCTCTTCGGCGGTCTGGTGACGCAGACACGAGGAGTGATTTCCGGCGGTATGCCATCCACGACATTTCTGCGAATGTTCTTTCTGGTGTCTGCATTTTTTGTGGTCTGGCTTGGTGTGCGGTTTTTGGAAAAACGGCAACTGCCGCGCACGGAATTTCTGCACATCGTGCTAGTTGTCACGGCAGCACTCATGCTGCTGGTGCAAAGCAACCATTTCGTATTGCTCTTTGTCGCGCTGGAAACTGTGACGGTGGGCTTTTATGTGCTCACCGGATATAACCGCGGAAATGTGGACTCGCTGGAGGCAGGCGTAAAATACCTTGTGTCGGGCGGAGTCAGCTCAGCATTGATGCTCTTCGGCATCGTGCTGCTCTACGGCACAGCAGGGAACCCGGTGCTCAATGGGGGGGCTTCCGGGGCCGATGCGCTTGGATTTTCATTCTTGGCCGAGTTTATCTCAGCCCACCCCGCCAACCCGCTGGTGCTGGCGGGAGTCGCGTTGGTCACCGGCGGCATCGCGTTCAAAATCGGCATGTTTCCTTTCCAAATATGGGTGCCCGATGTCTATCAGGGAGCGCCGATGCCAACAACGGCTTTTCTGGCAGTAGCGTCAAAAACGGCTGGAATTTTGACCTTGCTGATTCTGGTCAACGGGCCGTTTTCGGGCGTAATGGTGCTGGAAGGAGGCAGCCCTGGACCACTCTACTGGCTGCTGTCGGTGATGACGGGAGCGACTTTGATTTTCAGCAATCTGACCGCACTGGGGCAGGTAAATGTCAAACGGCTGATGGGATTGTCGGGTATCTCCCACGCCGGTTTCATGCTTCTGGCTGTGCTCGCATCGCAGACCGAGACCGGACATGCACTGGCTGTTCCGGCGCTGGCTGTCTATCTGGTGGCGTATCTGGCGGGAGCGTTTGCGACATTCGGCGTGATGAATGAGATGGCGGAAGATGAAGACGCTTCGCAAAGCACTGCGGACTTCCAGTTGTTGCCCAAGCGCAATCCATTTCTGGCAGGCATACTCGGATGCGGGTTGGGGTCGCTGGCAGGCATCCCGCCGTCATTGGGATTTGTAGCAAAGTTTCTTGTAATCACAGCAGCTTTTGCCTCCGGGCTGTGGTGGCTGTCCGCCGTGGCACTGCTGTGCGTGGGTGCCGGTGTGTATTATTATTTCGCGTGGTTGCGGGAGGCATTCCAACGCATGTGGCTCTCCGGAGAACGCGTCCGCGAGTTGGCAGAGCCTGTGCAGGTGCCTCTGGCGACACGTCTGGCGCTGGGGTGTCTGGCGCTTGTGATTCTGGTAGGAGGCGTCGCACGCGGTGTCGTGGATGCCTTCTGGTGATCGGCAAAAAGACACTGCGCCGCCACATGGCCGCAGAGGTGCCTATCGGGCGCTTTTATTCAGTCGTTTGCGCGGGTTGCTGTCGTGAAGATCTATACTGGCTATATCAAGCTCCACCTCCTGCATCTGTCCAAGGAACTCCATCAGCACGGCCACGCGCTTTTTCGCAGGAGCCAGCCGCACCACCTTAGCCTCTGTGCCCGTAAACGCACCGGCTATCACACGGATTTCCTGACCGATTTTGAACTCCGGGTCATCGAGCTGGATCAAACCATTCTCAGACAAAGTAAACAACTCTGCCATGACCGCCACAGGGACTTCCACTAACTCCGCGCCGCGCCGGATTATCCGTGCCACGCCATGTGTATAGGTCACCTGCTTCGACAATTCCAAAGGGAAACGGGCAAAGAGGTAACCGGGAAACAACGCCACCATGCTCCGGCGTTGCCCCCGCCTCGTGCGCCGCAGATAGCTCACACGCGGATAAAACACACTCACCCCGTCCAACGTGATCAGGCTCGCCGCAGCCACCGCCTCACGGCGTGGCTGGGCACGCAGACAATACCATGGCGGCAAGCTCGAAGGCGGAGGGGCGGAAGTCTCCATGACACGCCTTAATAGGCTTTTGGCGTGAGCCACTTTGCCTGTGCCTGCGCTTGCAAACACAACTCCGCAGCCTTGAAAGCATGCGCCTGTGTCATGGCTTTTTCAGTGCGGTTCAAGGAGTCCAAAATCAACTCGCCGAAGAAGCGATAGCCGACCTTGCCCACGACGGGAATGTGCTGCTCACCCTTCCCGTTCACAAGATAGACGTGGTCCGTCGTGCCGTCGCGTGCCAGATCCAGATACTTACGCAGCTCAATAGTGCCCGCAGTGCCCACGATGAAAATGCGTCCGTCCCCCCATGTGCGCAATCCGTCGGGAGTAAACCAGTCCACGCGGATATAATTCGAAGCACCGTTGTTTCCTGTGAGTGTGGCTTGCCCGAAGTCTTCCAATTCAGGATAGTCGGGATTGTCATAATTGCCTACGGAGGCATCCGTCACGGTGGCGTCGGTAGCCCCGGAATAGGTCAAAAACTGCTCGAACTGGTGGCTGCCGATATCGCACAAAATACCACCGTATTCCTTGCGTTTAAAAAACCACGCAGGACGGGATTTTTTGTTGAGCCGGTGCGGGCCAAGGCCGAGGACGTGGATGACCTTTCCGATCGCCCCTTGCTGGATAAGATCCGTGGCATACATCCCGGATTCCGTGTGCAGGCGCTCGCTGAAATAGACCATGTATTTGCGCCCGGTCTTGGCCGCGATGCCCTTTGCTTCAACAAATTGCTCCATTTCGGTGAACGGCGTCTTGTCGGTGAAATAGTCCTTGCCGGCAGTCATGACACGGCAACCAATCGGGCCGCGCAAGTTGGGCACTGCAGCCGCAGCGACAAGGTGCACCGCGCTGTCGTTGAGGATTTCGTCGAACGAGCGTGCAATTTTGGCAGCGGGGTATTTTTTGAGAAGCTGGGCGGCTCTGGCAGGGTCGGAATCAAAGACCCATTTGAGGGTACCTCCGGCTTCGGTCAGCCCATTGCACATGCCGTTAATATGGCCGTGGTCGAGGTATGCTGCGGCAAAAATAAATTCGCCGGATTTGATGACTGGACGCGCCTTGCCCTGTGGCGCGTAGTTCATGCCGTCCTTGGTCTGGAAAGCAGGGGCGGCGCTTTGCGCGGCAAGCGCACCGGGGAGTGTGAGCGCGGCAAATGCTCCAGAGGAGCGGGAGAGGAAGTTACGTCGGTTCATAGAAGATGGTGTTAACCCGCATACCTCATGCGAATCCACTTAGCCTTGTCCAATCTTTTGACTCTCTGAGACGACGACTGGAAATTGCCGGCATGAGGTGGAGCCGGAACGCCGATAAAAGACCATTCACACCGCCTCAGAGAGCCGGCTTTTGAGAAGGATTC